>NZ_LZJA01000029.1:0-8930 GCF_001666785.1 Mycobacterium sp. E3305
GCTGTGGCGCTGGCCATTCCGGCGCCCCGTGGAGCGGCCCCGCTCGGGGCACCACAGCTCGCCGGTGCGGCGGCGGTGGTGCTGTTCTTGACACTGTTGACCCGCGGCGGCCCACGCCGTCGTTCCGAGATCGCGTCGTTCGTCGCCGTCACCTCCATTGCCGTGACCGCCGCCGCCGTCGCCTTCGGTTATGGCTGGCAGCATTGGGTGCCGGCCGGTGCCATCGTGTTCGGGCTCTTCACCGTCACCAATGCGGCCAAGCTGACCGTCGCGGTCGCCCGGATCGCGCTTCCGCCGATCCCCGCGCCCGGCGAGGCCGTCGAGCACGACGAGCTGCTCGAACCCGTTGCGGGCCAAGAGCTCAGCGACGACAAAGAGGCGAGGACGTGGCAGGCCATCATCGCCTCGGTACCGAGCTCGGCCGCACGCCTCACCGAACGCAGCGAGCTTGCCAAACGACTGCTGATCGGATTCGTCACGGCCGGGACTTTGGTGCTGGCGGTCGGTGTCGTCGCGATCGTCGTGCGCGGACACTTCTTCGTGCACAGCCTGGTGGTCGCCGGTTTGGTCACCGCCGCATGCGGATTCAGGTCGCGCCTGTACGCGGAACGCTGGTGCGCGTGGGCGCTGCTGGCGGCGACCGTCGCCATTCCGATCGGGGTGACCGCCCGGTTGAGCCTCTGGTATCCAAACACCGCATGGCTTTTCCTGACCATCCTTTCGGCCACGAGCGTGGTCGCGCTCGCGGTCGTCGGTGCGACCGTGGGGATCCGCCGGATCTCACCGGTCATGAAGCGCGTCCTGGAACTGCTCGACGGGGTTTTGGTCGCCGCCATCCTGCCAATGCTGTTGTGGATAACGGGCGTCTACGACATCGTCCGCAACATCCAATTCTGACGAGGCGGGTAGAAATTGCCGCGGTTCGAGCGGCGGCGGGTTGGGTAAGATTCTCGTAATCGCAAGTGGGCAGAGGAGATCGACTGATGATCGAGCCATTGGTCGTCGAACCGTCCCGCTTGGAGAACGCGGGAAACACGCTGCAACAATTGCCATTTCCCACGCCGCCGGCGCCCATCGTGGCGCCGGGCACGGATGCCGTCTCGGCGGCCATCAATGCGACATTGCCGATCATCGAATCACCGGTGACCGACGGGTTGCCTGCGGTCAAAGCCGCACTGACCAAGACGGGATCGAGCATCGCGGCCGCGGCCGCGATGTACGCCGACACCGACGAGAGGCTCGGAGACCACCTGACCCAGGTTCAGTTCCTCTCATCCGCGAAAGAACCTGCGAGCGGTTCACCCGGAGTCAAACCCGAGGCGGACAAGCCGAACGATGGCGACGAGCCCAGCCCCGCCAAGCCGTCCCCGCAGCCCGGTAGTCCGGTGCCTCAGCCCGGTGAACTGGCCGGCGCAACGGGCCCATTGGGTTCCGTGATGCAGGGCATGCAGGGCGCGATGGGGAGCCTGCAAGGCATGCAGGGGGCCGGGTCCGCTCCCGCGCAACTCGCCGACAGCAATAAGAAGGACCAGGCTCCCACCGACGAGGACCGCCGGGCCGACGAAGAAGACGGGCGGCCAGATGCGCAATCCGACGGTGCCGCGCCCGGCGCGGAGACCGCCGAAAAGGTTCCGGCCGAGCCCATCTCGCCGGCCGGCCCGCAGGCTGCGCCGTCGGGTGTCACACTCTGAGCGGTTGAGGGCAACGCACACACCGCGCCTCAACGCGGCCGGGCAAGCCTTGCGGATTCGGCGGCGATGGACCGCTCCAGCTCGTCTTCGCCGAACTCGCGTAGTCCCGTTGCCGCGCGCAGGAACGGCTCGAACATCTGCCAGCCGATGAGCAACGCGCCCGCGTGTGCCGCCGCGCGCCGTGCCGCCTCGTCGCTGCAATGCCCCGGCCTGATGTCGTCGAGCAGCCTGGCTGCCGCCGGGAAGCTGGTCTGCAGTCGGCCTGCCTGATACCCGTCCAGGAGCGCCCGCGCGATCACCCGTAACTGACGGCGCCCGGCAGCCTCGACGTCTGCCGCCGGTGCGCCGCGCTCGATCAGCGTGGCCAGCTGGGCCGCCAGCTGATCGAGTACTGCCGCGACCAGCCTCTCCTTGGTGCCGAAATGACGGAACACCAGGCCGTGGTTGACCCGCGCCGCAGTGGCGACATCGCGGATCGACGTGGCGGCCGGCCCACGTTCGGCGAACAACTGGCTCGCGCTGTCCAGGATCGCCGCGACCACCTCGTCGCGCCCCGTGGGGCAAACCACCTGGTCCGATGGGCTTGTGCCGTCTGTAGTCATATGACTACACTACCGGAGAATGCACTGTAGTCGACTGACTACAGTCCTCGACCAAGGAGATGATCCGCGATGACGCAGACGCTGACCCAACCGCAGACGCTGAGTGTGGAGTACCAGGAGCTGATGGCCAGGGCCGACGAGGTGGAGGCCGCGATCCCGGGTCAGCCCGCCGACAACGCTGAAGCGCCCTGCGCCCTGGCCATGGTCACCGCCGCCGTCGCGCAACTTGCGTTGTCCGCCGACAATATGCGGCTCTACCTGGGGGTCGGCGTACGCGAGCGCGGCCGCCTCGCGGAGTCGCTGCGCAACGCCGCGAAGGCCTACGAGGAGGTCGACGAGAACTCGCAAGAGGCCATCGACGACGGCACGTCGGTGCAGGCCGCGGCGCCCGGCGTCACCGGCGAAGGTCCCGATCCGGTGGCACTCGGCGACACGAAAAAGGTTGGGGCTTCGTCGATTGAGCCGACGCCGTACTACCCGGTCCGGCAGGCCGCCGAGGAGATCGCCGAACTCGATCAGGGCGTCTCACTCGACCTGTTCGCGCGAACGTGGGCCGATCACCAGCGGACACTGCTGGAGGCCCGCTATCGTTTCCGGCCGTTCGTCGAATGGTACGGCGACGCCACATACGCCGTTGAAGACAACTTCGATTCGCATCGGTCATGGCTCGACCAGATGGCGGCGTTGTCCGGCACGATGGTCAGCCAGGCGCAAGGCGTCGTGTCGACGCACCGTTGGGCCGTCACGGAACATCCCACCGTCGCGCAGCTGAAAGAGCTCGACGACGCGTGGGTGTACTTCCAAGGCCATCTGCCGGCAGAACATTGGAAAGGCAGCGTCAAGCCCGCGTTGGAAGAGGAATACGCGCGGCTGCAGAAGAAGTCGGAGGAGGTCCTGGCGGAATACCAGAGGAGGGCGGCGCTGCCGTTGGCGCCTATCAATCCGCCCAAGCCCCCCGCCGCCTACTACGTCGCCCCGCCCCCCGAGCCCGGCTCGTACGAGACGGATCCCGACACCCCATACGACGAGTTGCCGTACGGCGACGAGTACCTGAACACCCCCACCGGCATGCCGAGTGCGCCGTTCACCGGTACGCCGGCGATGCCCACCGACCCGACCGGGGCGGGCGCTTGGAGGGGGGCGCCCGCCCCGTCGAAGGGCCCGGGGCTGAAGCCGGCCGGGCTGGGCGGCGGCGGGACCGGTGTGCCGTCGATGCCGTTGCAACCCGCGGTAGACGCCGAAGCGCCGCCACGGTCCACCGGGGCGGCGGCCGGGTCCTCGGGTCCTGGCCGCGGGATCCCAAGCGGCGGTGGCGGATTGGGCGGCGGCATGGGCGGGGCGCCGATGGGCGCCCCCGGTGCGCAGGGGCAACCGAACGGCAAGGGCAAGCGTCCGCAATCCGACGAGGAGGCGATCTACACCGAGCGGCGGCCGTGGACCGAGGGCGTGATCGGCCGGCGGCGCAGGGAGGTCGCGGAGGCAAAGGACGCCCGGTGATCGGCTGACGCCCCGACGAAGGCGGGCCTTCTCCGCTCCCGGCCGAGGGGTGCCGGGAATGTTGGACCAAGGCCCGCTTCTTCGTCCGAGCGAGGGGTCGCCGACCGACTCACGATGCGTCGGAGAGCGCCGCCGACAACAACCCGGTCAGGTGCTTCCAGTACAACCAATCGGCGACCGCGGCTCGCTGGGCCACGGGATCGGCCGCGGTGTGCGCCTGTGCGACCAGCACCTCCTGGGCGTGCTCGGCGTAACGATGGAAGGCCCGCAGGTGCGCGGCCTGCCGCCCGGGGGAGCGGCTGGCCAGCGGCTTCATCACGTCGAACCACAGCATCGGCCGCTGGTCGACGGGCGGAGCGGGATCCTCGGCCGATTTCGGCACCTGCGCCAGCATCTCCTGCAGGCTGATCTTGCCTTCGGCCAGCGAGGCGGCGAGGTGAGCTGCGGCGTCGGAGTCCATCAGTTCGTCAGGGGCCCGCTGGCTGTCTGCCGACGGGGTCGCATCGGCGGGCGCCGGCGGCAACAGGTTGACCAGCCGGACGTCCGTGGTGGCGGCCAGCCGGTCGGCCGCCTCCGGGTCCACGACGGCCAGCCGGGATAGACCGACCATGTCGCCGTTGTCCGGGATGTCGTCGGGCTTCAGCAGGACCTTCGCGGCACCGGGATCCGAATTGGCCAGCTGCTCCTCGGTCGCGATCACCGCGCGCAGCTTCTGGTCGTGGTGCTGCGCCCAACCCTGAACGGCCATCACCGGGTAGGTGGCCCAGCGCGCCCGTTCCGCGGCGGGAATGGCGTCGTCGGCGCTGGCCATCTGCACCTGTTCGGGTAATTGCACCCCGTCGGGGATGTAGGCGAGCCCGTAGCTGTTGGCCACCACGATCTGCCCGTCGGTGGTCACCGCCGTCACCCAAAAGAATCCGAGTTCGCCGGCACCGTTGGCGCCGGGTGCGTTCAGGGCCGCCGCAATGCGCCGCGCCAATCGCAGCGGATCGGCCTGGCGGCGCGCCGCGTCGGCGGTGGCTGCGTCCGCGATGGCGTCGCGTTCGGCGCGCGCCTTCGAAACCGGGATGATTGGTGTCACGACAACGGCATCCGCCGCGTCGCTCCGCTCGGTCGATGCCGGGTCGCCGGCGGACGCGGCGGGTCGGGCCGGCGCCGGCCGATTGCCGGCGGCCGCGGGTCGCGTGCTGGCCGAACCGGTTGGCGGCTTCTGCGCCGCCGAAGCACCTGCGCCCGCCCCGGCGCCGCCACCGCGCGATCCGCCGCCCGAGGCGCCCGGCAGTCCGGCCGGCATGCCGGCCCCGCCGACGGGCGCGGCCGTCGCCGACTCTTCCGTCCGGGGCGCGACCGACGGCGACATCAGCGACGCCGGCGTCATGCCCTTGCCGCGTCCGCCCGCGCCGAGCGGTTCCGCCGACGCCGCCGGGCTCAGCGGCGCCGCGGGAGCCGACGGCGGTGCCGGTACACCGCCGGGACCGCCCGGGCCGCCAGGCACGGCGGGGCCACCCCCGCCGGGTTTGACGGCCGGTGGGGCGGGCACCTGCCCGGGAACGGTCGGCATTCCGGGCGGGGGCTGCGCGCCTGGCCCCGGTGTGGGCATTGCCGAAGGTGGCATCGCGGGGGGCGCCAGCGGGGGCGCCGCCGGCGGTGGCGTCACCGGCGCCGGTGGCGCGGGGCCGGGCCGCGGACCGTCTTCCTCGACGGGCGGCGCCGGCGATGATGGACCGTCCGGCAGCGTGACCGGCGGCGGCGTCTTCTGATCGAGCAAGTCCCGCAGCGCATTGTGGGGCGGCTTCCACGCCTTGCTCGCCACGATCCGCTCGGCGGTGCCGGTGACCACGCTGAGGTTCGCCCCGTAGGCGGTGCTGAGCACCGAGTTGATCGCGGTGGTCCGCTCGGCGGCGTCCAGGGTGGAGTCGTTCTCGAGGGCGCGGATTTCCGTCTGCGCGGCCTCGACGATGTCACTGACATCCCATTTGGCCTGGGTGACCGAATCGGCGACATACCGCTGCCAGGTGATGACCGTCGCCAGGCCGTTCTGCAGCTTCTTGAGCTCATCGATGTTGGTGCCGAGCTCGCTCTTGGCCGCGGCGGCGGCACCGCCGGACCAGAATCCTCCGTCGAAGATGTCGCTCTGCTCGTGCTGGCAGGTCTCCAACACCGCGGTGACCTGCCGCAGCACCTCGGTGTACTGCTGCGCCCGGTCGTAGTAGTTGTCCTCGTCCACCTCGGGCCAGGCGTCCGGGGTGAGCATCTGCGCGGCATACTCGCTGACCGGCTTCGCGACGCCCATCGCCTACTCCTGCGCCGGCGGCATGCGCCAACGCGTCGGCCGCTGGAGGGTACCGGACATCATGGTTAGTAAGCGTAATCGAGGTTCAGCCAAGCCAACTGCGCCAAATTGAGCGTGGGTCCCCGCCGGTCCGGAGCATTCAAACCCCTGTCCGGCACCGGGTTTCGCTCAGGTTAAGCCGAGGGTCTCTTTGAGCGAACCGGCGATGCCGGCGACCAACTCGATGAGCCGGTCCTCCTCGGCGTCGATCGCGGCGGTCGCGACGGCCCGCGCGTTGCCGATCGCCTCGTTGACGCGCTCCCCGACCGTTTCGGCTCCCAGGCGCAGCAGGCCGTCCTCGATGTGGAGACCGGTCAAGCAGAGTCGGGCATTGAGGGTTGCCTCGACGGTCTTCGATTCGTCTGTGGCCGTGAACGTTTCGGTATTCGTTCGGTGCTGCTGGTCCTCCAACGCCGACTGGAACAGCTGCGCCTGCCGCAGCGCCTCTGCCACCTGGGGGTGCATCTCCACGGTCATTTGGGATCCTTACTTCTCGGGTGCTGTCTTGCGCGGGCGGTTCCCGATGACGCCCTCGGTCCATGCGCGTTCCTCGGTGTAGAGCGACTCGTCGTCCGATTGCACGCGTTTGCCCTTGCCCTGGTTTTGGTTCTGGCCGGGCCCGCCCATCGGCGCCATCCCGCCGCCCATGCCGCCACCGGCGGCGCCGCCAACGCCCGGCATTCCGCGGCCCGGGCCCGCGCCACCGGGTGCCGCACCGGCGGGCCGGGACGCCGCCTCGGAATCCACCGCGGGCTGCAATGGCATCGACGGCACACCGGCCCCGCCGCCGCCCAACCCGGCCGGTTTGACCCCGCCTCCCCCGGGCAGACCCGGCTTGCCCTTCAACGCATCTTTCATGGCGGCGTCCATGGCCGGCTGGTCCGCCGCCCCCGGCATGCCGCCGCCCGGCATCGGCGGCACCATGGGCGTCATGGGGGTGGCGGGCGCCCCGGTTCCGTCGCCGGTGGGCCAACCGCCCGGAATGGTCGGATCGATCGTTCCGTCGCCCGGCGCATTCGGGTCGGGGGGCGCCGAAATGCGGGTGGCGGCGGGCGGAGCCTTGGGATTCACCGGCGGCAGCGGCAGCGACGCGTTCGCGATGTACATGTTGAGCGACGTCTCCGATTTCTGCTGCAGGCTTTCATACCAGCTGACCGCCATGTACAGGTAATACGGATACGACGTCACATACCGCTGGTACCAGTAATCACATTGCGACACTTCGTAACTCGTGGGGTGTTCCGCCTCGACGGTCCACTTTCCGTCATAGTCATGCGTCTGACGATCGCCCATGACCCGAGCTTTCTTGTGGGCGTCGACGACTCTCAGGGCCTGGTTTCCGAGGCTGACGCACAATTGAGCCATCGAGTAGATCCACTGCCGTTGTGCCTCGAAATTCAACTCGACCGCTGCGCATGCCTCGCCCTCCCACGAGCTGAACGGCCGGAAACGGTAGGTCTCCTTCTGGAATTCTCGTTGGAAGTTGTCCCACTCCTTCGCGAACGCTTTGAAGGCGGTGCCCTGGTCGCCGGACTCGATGGCCGTCGCCGCCTGCCTGACCTCGTAGTAGGGGTACTCGAACGCCGGCGGTGGCGGTGGGGGCGGGGGCAGGTAGCCGCCGAAGTCCTCGTCCGGGTCGCAATTGGCCGTCATCCGGTCGCTTCCGTTGCCGACCCCCGATGCGGACGAACCGCCGTCGACGGCGTTGATGGCCTCGGCGCTGCCCTCGTCGACCTCTTCGTAGGCTTTGGCGGCGTTGCGGAGTGATTTCGCCAGCGCCCGCCACTCCCGCTCGCACGCCCTGAGGTAAAGCCGCATCGAGTCGGCGGAAAGCGCGAGTTGGGTGGCGGCATCGTTGACAAAAGAGAGGGCACACGGGGCTGCGGGATTGGTGGCCGGGATGGCCGGCAGCGCCGCCTCGATCTCATTGGCCCGCGCCATGAGTTCTTCGTATTCGACCTTCAACGTCTGCGGCATATCGGCTGGCTCTCCTTACGCTGAAGTCATCGTCGGCCGAATCGAAAACCGCCGAGGCCGCGGCAGTGTCGGTGAGGTGTGCCGCAACGTCACTCGTTCGACACCGTGGCCCGCGGGCGCGAGGAGACTGGCGTTGCCCGCTGAGTCGGCGCGGTCGACAGCAGGATGCGGTGCAGTCACCGACCACCCCTTTCGTGTCGCCGAGTCATCGGGCGGTGTAGGGGCACGCCAACCGCCATCGGAGTTATCCTAATTCACCCAAGAGGGCCCGCGCGCAGCAATTTGCCGTACCGATTTGGCACACTTTCGGCTCGAAAATGCGTGGTGTACCGGGGTGCAATGCGCACACATTGCGCCGCATTGGTCCGCCCGAAGGCGTTGCGGCCTCGCCCTTCTCGACGGCGTGCGGGCCAGGCGGCGCCCGACCGTCACACCCCGGCCGGTCGGAAGAAAACCCCGTCGGCCTGCAGCAGTCGCCCGGTTCGGACATCGAAGAAGAACGGCGCGAATCCGGCCAACGCCATGCCCAGTGAGCGCATCAGGTCCATCGCCTCGTCGGCGAGCATGCCACCGTCGTACAAGGGCTCGAACGAGAGCTCGAGCTGCACTCCGACGCAGCGATCGTGCACCGTTGTCTCCCCGCCGGCGATCACCTGCCTCTCGAACCCCTGGACGTCGAGCTTGAGGAATGCCACGTCGTCGGGCAGCAAGAGCTCGGGCGCCAGGGAATCGAGTCGACGGAGGGCCACCTCCTCGGTGCCGATGAACGTCGCGGGCAACGCGGGGCAGAGCAGTTCGCTGCTTCCGATGCTGAAAGCTCATCGCGACGCG
>NZ_LZJA01000030.1:0-3994 GCF_001666785.1 Mycobacterium sp. E3305
TTTATCTGGACAACTACTTCTCGATCGCCAAGGCGCGCCGTGACCTCGGCTATGAACCCCTGTTCACCACCGAACAGGCGATGTCGCAATGCCTCCCGTACTACGTCGACATGTTCCAGCGCATGAAAAGCCAAGCGGACGTTGGGTCCCCGAAACCGGCGGTCGGCGGGGGGCAGTGAGTTCGCTTGCGCGGTCGCTGACGAAACCACCGCGCCGGGGCTAGAGTTCCCTCAGCGGCGACGACGCGGAGGGCGGCCCGGTGGCATGAATACCGAATTCACGCTCAACCAAAAGCGCGCCCTGGCGATCCTGACCGCGATCGCCCTGCTGTTCGGTGCGTACTTCCTGCGCGACTACTTCGTGCTGATCGTCGTGGCCGCGGTAGGGGCCTACCTCTTCACACCGCTGTTCAACTGGTTCAGCAGGCGGCTGGGCACCGGGTTGGCGGCGACCAGCACCCTGTTGTGCGCGCTCGTGGCCGTCGTCGTGCCGATCACGCTCCTGGTGCTCCTGGCGATCGTTCAGATCTCCCGCATGATCGACAGCATCACCGATTGGGTCAAGTCGACGGACCTCAGCGCGCTTGGCGACCGCACACTGCGGGCGGTGAACGAGCTGCTGTCCCGGGTCCCCTTCGCGCACATGACGATAACGACGGAAACCCTGCGCAAGGCGATGGTCACGGTGGGCCGTAATGTCGGTGAATGGGCGCTGCACTTCCTGCAGGGCGCCGTCGGTGGTATCGCAGGCGCGGTCACGTCGGCCATCATCTTCCTGTATGTCTTCGTCGCGCTGCTGGTGCACCGCGAGCGGGTGCGGAGATTGATCGCCGAACTCAACCCCCTCGGCGACGAGGTCACTGATCTGTACCTGGCCAAAGCCGGAGCAATGGTGCGCGGCACCGTCAGCGGCCAGTTCGTGATAGCACTGTGCCAAGGCGTCGCGGGCGCCGCGTCCATCTATGTCGCCGGCTTTCACCACGGATTCTTCATCTTCGCGGTCCTGCTCACCGCGTTGTCGATCATCCCATTGGGCGGCGGGATCGTGACCATCCCCTTCGGCATCGGAATGATCTTCTTCGGCAACATCGCCGGCGGCGCGTTTGTCGTGCTCTGGCACCTCGTCGTGGTCACCAACATCGACAACTTCCTGCGGCCGATCCTCGTTCCGCGTGATGCCCGGCTGAACCCGGCGCTGATGCTGCTGTCGGTGTTCTCGGGCATAGCGATGTTCGGCCCCTGGGGCATCGTCATCGGGCCCGTGCTGATGATCCTCATCGTCACGACCATCGAGGTGTATCTGATGGTGTTCAAGGGCACCGAACCGGACACTCCCGAGCCGCCGCCCGCCCGCCGCAACTGGCTTCGCCGGCAGGCGAAGTCGGGCGCGGCGCAGTCCGGCGCGGACTGACGCCGGCAGTTAGCGGAACCCCACCATCTGGCTGCCCCACGCGGCGCGGATCTTCCCATCGACGTCGTGCGCGACGGTGTCGCTCGCGTCGATGATGAGGCAGGCGCGGTCCGCCTCCCGGTAGGGCCTCCACTCCGGCTCGCCGCCCGGGCCCGCGGGCGTCGACCGCGCGGCGAAGTTGATCCACCGGGTCCGCATTCGCCTGGAGACCGCCTTGGCGGTCTTGCTGCCGCCCAGCTTCAGGGTGGGATCCTTCGGCGCCCCGAGATTGCCCCAGACGTAGGGCAATTCGGTGGCGTGGGCGGCATTGACCAACAGCAGCTTCAGTAGCGGGGTCGCATAATCGAATCGGTACAGGTAGACCGGTGCCACCTTGCTGTGCCCCTCGGCCAGCCAGACCGACGGCATCCGGAACCCGACATCTGTCGCGATGCTCAAACTCCTTGCCCTGCGCCGCAGCCGGGAATAGGTCAGTCCGATCTGCTCGTCGGTCGGCAATTGCAGGTCCGGTTGTTCGGCCGCGATCTGGTCGAACATCGACGTGATCGCGCGAGGCGTGATCGGCATCAGCCGCGAACGCATCAATCGGAAGAGCGCCGCCTCGTGCTTGTTCGTCCCGATGATCAGGGGGACCGGAAGCGAGCGGCCCTCCTGCACGCGCTTGACCGGGTAGTCGTCCAGCAGGTCGCCGTCGATGATCGGGACGAACGCAAGGAGGCCGGGATTGCGCACCGGCACTTCGTCGAAGACCTCTTGGGATGCGGCAAGCAGCACCGCGGTCGGCACGTCGGGCAACCGGTCCGCGTCGACGTCAAGCCTGTCGAGGACGGTTTCTGCGACGCGTTCAGCCCGGCGCCGGTCGTATACCGATGTGGCCGGTGAACTCTGGGCGATCGCGCGGGCGAACAGTCCCTCGGCGGACGGGCTGGCGAGCAGGGTGGTCACGATCCCCGCGCCCGCGGATTCACCGAACAGCGTCACGTTGCGGGGATCACCGCCGAAGGCTGCGATGTTGTCACGCACCCAGCGCAGGGCAGCCAGCACGTCGCGCAGCCCGACGTTGGAGTCGAACCGCCGCCGCGACGTGGTGAACGACGACAAGTCCATGAAACCGAGCGCTCCCACCCGGTAGTTGACCGTGACCACGATGACCTCGCCACCGCCGACCAGCCGGCGCCCGTCGTACAGCGCCTGGCTGCCCGACCCCAGGACGTAAGCGCCCCCGTGCAGCCACACCATCACGGGCTTTCCGTCGCCCGGCTGCGTGCCGGACGATGCCCAGACGTTGAGCCGCAGGCAGTCTTCGCCCTGCGGCGCGCCCAGGTCGAGCGGCATGTTGGGGAAGACCGGCTGCGGGCACGCCGGCCCGTAGCGGGTGGCGTCGGCCACCTCGGTCCACCGTTCGGGGGGCTGCGGCGCCCGGAAACGCAGGGCGCCGACGGGCGGGGCGGCATACCGGATGCCCTTCCACGAGCTCACGCGGCCGTCATCGGCTCCGCGGACGGGACCGAAGGTGGTTTCGACCACGCGGTCTTGGGTGGTAGTCGTCATGCGTGTGGGGCTTTCCTAACCAAGGCGCTGGGTGAGGAACTCGACTACCCGCTTGCGGGCCTCGTACGCCGGCTGGCCGTCCACCTCGCGGACCTCGTCGGTCAGCACCGAATGCGCCATCCTGCCGAAACCGCCGACATTGCCCGGGCTGGAATCGATCTCGATCACCTCGAACGCGTCCCCGAGTCGCTCCTTGAGCACCGCGAAACGCTCGCGCGGCACGGCGCTGTCCTCACTGAACCGCAGACCCATCGCGCACAGGCCGTCGTTGGCGCAGCGATCGGCCACGGTGGCCAGTTCGGATTCGCTGAGGCCGGGATCGCGGCGCCGGGCCCGTCCCAGCGGCAAGGGTACCGAGGGCTGGGAAAGCACCGGGGCCAGGACGGCATCGTCGACGGCGACGGCCAGCGCGAAACCGCCGGTGAAGCATTGGCCGATCACGCCGACGCCCTTGCCCGGGGTCGACGCGTTGAGGTCACGGGCCAGCGCGCGCAGGAACATCGACACCGGCCGCTGCTTGTTCGTCGCGAAGGCCGCGAATTCCTTTGCCACACAAGCGCGGCTGATCGAGGAGGCGATGTAGCCGACCGTCTTGGCTTTGCCCGGCTCGCCGAACAGCGACGGCATCGCGACCGTGAAGCCGTTGTCCACGAGGTGATTGCCCAGGGCCAGCACACCGGGATGGATCCCGGGGATTTCGGGTATCAGCACGACGCCGGGGCCGCTGCCTTTGCGATAGACGTCATGGGTGTAGCCGCCACCGGTGAACGGCGCCACTGACCATCCGGACAGATCCGCTTGGGGTGCAGTCACGCTCGGCCTTCCTTCAGCGCGCCGGTAACGGCGGTTGCGATTGCGTCGCCGAAGCCAGCGTACGGAATTGATCGGTGTCACCGGCACCGGTTATCGCAATCTGGGTGGCTCCGGACGGGCCGGTGAGCCGGGTGGTCCACACCGGCTCGGCGTCCGCCCCGCTTTGGCCGCCGCCGTTGTAGACGACCCAGGTGGTCCCGGCGACGTCGACCGTTCCGGC
>NZ_LZJA01000031.1:0-13275 GCF_001666785.1 Mycobacterium sp. E3305
CCGGCGTCGCGGTCGCGATTCCGTTCGGGATGGTCGGGTTGGTCCACCCGCGTTCGGGACTGGCGTCGCGCGTGGGACTTTCGATCGTCAACAGCCCCGGCACCATCGACGCGGGTTATCGCGGCGAGATCAAGGTCGCGCTGATCAACCTCGACCCGGCCGAGCCGATCGTGGTGCATCGGGGTGACCGCATCGCCCAGCTGCTGGTGCAGCGGGTCGAGTTGGTCGAGCTGGTCGAGGTGTCGTCGTTCGACGAGGCCGGGCTGGCCGAAACCTCCCGTGGCGACGGTGGCCACGGTTCCTCCGGCGGACATGCGAGTTTGTGATGGCACTTAAGAGACGTAGCGACGACAGCGACGAGCCGGTGGACGCGGAAGCTGCCGCCGACCCGATCGACGACGAGTACGGCGAGGAACTCGAGGGCCCCTTCGACATCGACGATTTCGACGACCCGTCGGTCGCGGAATTGGCGCGCCTGGACCTGGGCTCGGTGCTCATTCCCATGCCGGAGGCGGGCCAGCTGCAGGTGGAGCTGACCGAGACCGGCGTTCCGAGCGCGGTGTGGGTCGTCACGCCCAACGGCCGCTTCACCATCGCGGCCTACGCGGCGCCGAAGACGGGCGGCCTCTGGCGCGAGGTGGCCGGCGAGCTCGCCGATTCGCTGCGCAAGGACTCGGCCAAAGTCAGCATCAAGGATGGCCCCTGGGGCCGCGAGGTGGTCGGCTCGGCTTCCGGGGCGGTGCGCTTCATCGGGGTCGACGGGTACCGGTGGATGATCCGCTGCGTCATCAACGGCCCGCACGAGACCATGGAGGCGCTCGAGCAGGAGGCGCGAGCGGCGTTGGCGGACACCGTCGTTCGCCGCGGTGACACGCCCCTTCCGGTGCGCACGCCGTTGACCGTGCAGCTGCCCGAGCCCATGGCGCAGCAGCTGCGGGAGGCCGCGGCCGCCCAGCAAGCCGAGGCGCAACAGGCCCAACAAGGCGAGGCGGAGTCGGGGTCTAACGAGCCCACCGCGCGCCGCAGCGTCGAGGGCTCGGCCATGCAGCAGCTGCGCACCACCACCGGCGGCTGACCCGAACCCGTCAGCCCACATCGGCGAGGGCGGCCAGGCACGCCGCGCCCAGCGCGGCGGGGTCCACGCCGATCTGGTCGAGCGTCACCGTTCGCAGCGCCGCGCGCGGCGCGGCATCGACCCACTCCACGCCGACGCCCAGCGGATGAATGGGATCGTCGACCGCGGCCGCCACGGCCAGGGGCACGGTCAGGCGGGCCAGCGCGGCGCGGGTCGGCGCCACATAGGCGGCCGCCTCGTCCATCGCGTCGGGCAATTGTGGCCACTGGGCCCGCCACGACCGGGCCAATTCGTCGGCCAGCCAGGGCGGGCTGGATGCCCTCATCAGACCGGTCGTCACCGCCAGCCCATCGGCGCGCAGCTGCGACGCCGTATACCGCGCCGCGAGCGCCGCGGGCGCGGCTTCCGGTGTGCCGGCCCACGCCGGCAGGGCGGCCAGGACGGCGACCACGTCGTCCGGGTGGGCCAGTGCCCAGGCGGCGGCCACCGCGGCGCCGATCGACACGCCGCCGACGGCGATCGGGCCGGTGCGCGCGGCGGCATCCAGGGCCGACACGTAGCCGTCGATCAACCGATCCGGCCGGGGCGGCGGGGCCACCAGCACCGCGCCGACGTCGCCCAGCGGGCCCGAAAACGCACGGTGAACGTAGTCGTCGTCGGACCCGGTGCCGGGCAACAACACCGTCGTGACACCCCGCAGATCGACAGCCACCCCCCGATAGTGCCTGGCGTCCAGTTGCGCTCCAACATCGGTGTTTGAGTCGGTTGGCGCGTGGGAACCAACAGGTCTACGGTGTCCGTTGGCATAAGTGAAGCGCCGAGGCTTAACAGCATTGTCAGGAGTGGCCATGGGGGCCCAAGGATATCTGCGCCGGCTCACCCGTCGTTTGACGGAGGCGCCGGAGCAACGCGACTCCGAGGAGTTGTCCGACGAGGTCGCGAGCACTGGCGCGCAACGGGTTATCGATTGCGAGCGTGGCCAAGAGGTCACGATGGTCGGCACGCTGCGCAGCGTGGAATGTAACGGCAAGGCCTGTGCGGGCGGGGTCCGCGCCGAGCTGTTCGACGGCAGCGACACCGTCACTTTGGTCTGGTTGGGGCAGCGCCGGATCCCCGGCATCGACTCGGGCCGCAAGCTGCGGGTGCGGGGCCGGCTGGGCAAGCTGGAGAACGGCACCAAGGCCATCTACAACCCGCACTACGAAATTCAGCGGTGACCCAACCCGACGATCGGGGTCCGAGTTCGGGACCCGACGAGTCGGGCGGGGCTGAGCGCGCGACCGTCAATCGCATCACCGCCGAACGCCTGCTGCGGCAGGCCGGCGGGGTCAGCGGCGTCATCTATTCGTCGCTGCCCGTTGTGATCTTCGTCATTGCGTCGAGCGTGTCGGGTTTGTTCGCGGCGATCGCCTCCGCGCTGACCGCGGCCGCCCTGGTCTTGGTGTGGCGCCTGATCCGGCGGGACTCCCCGCAGCCGGCCGTGTCCGGGTTCTTCGGCGTCGCGATCTGCGCGCTGGTCGCCTACATCGTCGGGGAGTCCAAGGGCTACTTCCTGCTGGGCATCTGGATGTCGTTGCTGTGGGCGGTGGTCGTCGCGGCGTCGGTCGTCATCCGGCGGCCGCTGGTCGGCTACGTGTGGACCTGGGCCACCGGGCGGGGTCACGGCTGGCGCGACGTCCCGAGGGCCATCCACGCGCTCGACGCAGCCTCGATCTGTTGGGTGTTGGTCTTCGCCGCCCGGTTCGTGGTCCAGGGCCTGCTCTACAACGCCGATCAGACGGGTTGGCTGGCCGTCGCTCGCATTGCGATGGGTTGGCCGCTGACCGTGGCGGCCGCGCTCGCGACGTACCTGGCGATCAAGTCCGCGCAGCGCGCCATGCTCGCGGCCGGCGACGCCCGCGCCCCGATCGACGCCGATCCCGTCAGCGACTAGCGGTGATCGCGAGCGCGGCGGAGCCGGGCGCTGCGGGTCACCGCCATCGGTCCGCGGTGATCGCGAGCGCGGCGGAGCCGGGCGCTGCGGGTCACCGGTCCTAGTCGTCGAGCCCCGGGCCGTCGGGCAGCAGGAGCTTGCGCAGATCCTCTTCGGCCTCGGCGACCGCGACGAAGAGCAGCTCGTCGCCGCCTTCGAGCGGCTCGTCGGCCTCCGGCACGATGACCCGCGGGCCGCGCAGGATCGTCACCAGCGAAGCGTCGCGCGGCAGCTGCAGGCGGCGCACCGGCTTGCCGCCCCAGGGGGTGTCGTCGGGCAGCGTGATCTCGACCAGGTTGGCCTGCCCGCGGCGGAATTCCATGAGCCGCACCAGATCACCGACCGCGACGGCCTCTTCGATCAGTGAGGCCAGCATGCGCGGCGTGGACACCGCCACGTCGACGCCCCAGGCGTCGGTGAACAGCCACTCGTTGCGGGGGTCGTTGACCCGGGCCACCACCCGGGGCACCGCGAATTCGGTCTTGGCCAGCAGGCTGAGCACGACGTTGGCCTTGTCGTCGCCGGTTGCGGCGACCACCACGTCGAATTCGTGCAGGTGCACCGATTCCAGCAGGCTCAGTTCGCAGGCGTCGCCGAGCCGCCAGTGCGCGGCGGGGATGGCGTCGACGTCGACGTGATCGGGGTTGCGCTCGATCAGCGTCACGTCGTGGCCGTTGCCGATGAGTTCGCGACTGACGGAGCGGCCGACCGCGCCGGCCCCGGCGACAGCTACCTTCATGTTCGCCGCTCCTTAACCGAGGTCTTCGCTGGGTGGCAGGGCTGCGATGGCCACGGCCTCGGCCACCCGGCCCGAGATCGCGGCGACGTAGACCTGATCGCCGGCCTGCAGAGCCGTCTTGGGCTCGGGCAGGACGCCGGCTCCGAACCGGATCAGGAAGGCCACCCGGGCGCCGGTCGCCTGCTCGAGATCGGTGACCCGGTGGCCGATCCACTCCTCGTGCAGGACTACCTCGGCGACGGCCACCGTGCCGGTCGGGTCCCGCCATTTGGCTGTCTCGGTGTCCCGCAGCAGCGCGTTGAGCAGGCGGTCGGTGGTCCAGGGCACGGTGGCGATGGTGGGGATGCCGAGGCGCTCGTAGACCTCGGCCCGCTTGGCGTCGTAGATGCGGGCGACGACGCGCTTCACGCCGAAGGTCTCCCGGGCCAACCGCGCCGAGATGATGTTGGAGTTGTCGCCGGAGGAGACCGCGGCGAACGCGTCGGCCTCCTCGATGCCGGCCCGCAGCAACACGTCGCGGTCGAACCCCTGGCCGAGCACCCGTTCCCCGCCGTATTCCGGGCTGAGCCGGTTGAAGGCGGTGCTGTCGCGGTCGATGACCGCGACGTCGTGGCCGATCCGCGACAGCCCGTCGGCCACCGAGGAACCGACGCGGCCACAGCCCATCACCACTACTCGCAATTTCCGATCCTCTCGGCTGCGTCCTGCGGCCCCCATCGGCAACCCACGTCGGCCAGCCGATTTCGGGTCGGCAAACATTCTCACCTACGAAGCTACCGCCACACCCCGGTGGGCTTAGTCTTGGCTCTCGTGTCCAAACTTTCCACCGCAGCGCGTCGATTGCTCATCGGTCGGCCGCAACGCAGCGACCGGCTGAGTCACACCCTGCTGCCCAAGCGGATCGCCTTGCCGGTGTTCGCCTCCGACGCGTTGTCCTCGGTGGCGTACGCACCCGAGGAAGTCTTCCTGATGCTGTCGGTCGCCGGCCTGTCCGCCTACGCGTTGACGCCCTGGATCGGTCTCGCCGTGGCCGCGGTGATGCTGGTGGTGGTGGCCAGCTACCGGCAGAACGTGCACGCCTACCCCTCGGGCGGCGGTGACTACGAGGTGGTCACCACCAACCTCGGTGACACCGCCGGACTGGTGGTCGCCAGCGCGCTGATGGTGGATTACGTTCTGACCGTGGCCGTTTCGACGGCGTCGGCGATGGCCAATATCGGCTCGGCGATCCCGATCGTGGCCGAGAACAAGGTCTGGTTCTGCGTGGCCTCGATCCTGCTGGTGATGGCGTTGAACCTGCGCGGAATCCGCGAGTCGGGCGTGGCGTTCGCCATTCCGACCTACGCGTTCATCGTCGGCGTCTTCATCATGATCGGCTGGGGCCTGTTCCGGATCTTCGTGCTGGGCAACCCGCTGCGCGCGGAGTCGGCCGGCTTTCAGATGCACGCCGAGCACGGTCAGGTCGTCGGCTTCGCGCTGGCATTCCTGGTGGCGCGCTCGTTCTCCTCGGGCTGCGCGGCGCTGACCGGCGTGGAGGCGATCAGCAACGGGGTTCCGGCATTCGAGAAGCCCAAGTCGCGCAACGCGGCGACGACGCTGCTGATGCTGGGCGGGATCGCGGTGGCCCTGCTGATGGGCATCATCGTGCTGGCCCAGCAGATCGGGGTGCAGCTGGTCGAGGATCCCGCCCGGCAATTGACCGGCGCGCCGCCCGGCTACTACCAGAAGACGCTGGTCACCCAGCTGGCGGAAACGGTCTTCGGCAGCTTCCACATCGGCTTCCTGCTGATCGCAACGGTCACCGCGCTCATCCTGGTGCTGGCGGCCAACACGGCGTTCAACGGCTTCCCGGTGCTGGGTTCGGTCCTGGCGCAGCACAGTTATCTGCCGCGCCAGCTGCACACCCGGGGCGACCGGTTGGCGTTCTCCAACGGCATCCTGTTTCTGTCCGGGGCGGCGCTGCTGGCCATCATCGCGTTCCGCGCCGAGGTCACCGCCCTGATCCAGCTGTACATCGTCGGCGTGTTCATTTCCTTCACGCTGAGCCAGATCGGCATGGTGCGGCACTGGACCCGGTTGCTGCGCACCGAAACCGACCCCCGCGCGCGCCGCAAGATGATGCGCTCCCGCGTCGTCAACACGGTCGGATTGCTCTCCACCGGCGCCGTTCTGTTGGTCGTGCTGGTCACGAAGTTTGTCGCCGGCGCGTGGATCGCGCTCTTCGCGATGGGTTTGCTGTTCTTGATCATGAAGATGATCCACCGGCACTACGGCACCGTCACCAGGGAGCTGGAGGAGCAGGCCGCCGCCCAGCACGACGTGGTGCTGCCGAGCCGCAACCACGCCCTGGTGCTGGTGTCGAAGCTGCATCTGCCGACGCTGCGCGCGCTGGCCTACGCGCGCGCGACCCGTCCCGATGTTCTCGAGGCGCTCACCGTCAGCGTCGACGACGGCGAAACCCGCGAGCTGGTGCACCAGTGGGAGGAAAGCGACATCAGCGTGCCGCTGAAGGTGATCGCGTCGCCGTATCGCGAAATCACCCGTCCCATACTGGATTACGTCAAGCGGGTCAGCAAGGAATCAGCGCGCACCGTCGTCACCGTGTTCATCCCCGAGTACGTGGTGGGGCATTGGTGGGAGCAGGTGCTGCACAACCAAAGCGCGCTGCGGCTCAAGGGCCGGCTGCTGTTCATGCCCAACGTGATGGTGACTTCGGTTCCGTGGCAACTGAATTCGTCTGAGCGGCTGCAGACGCTGCAGCCGCATGTGGCCCCGGGGGACACCCGTCGGGGAATCTTCGATTGATGCGCGAATCGCCTCGCAGACCCAGCGCGGTGCTGCCCGCGGGTGAGGAACTCACGCTGGTGACCGGCGCCCCGGCCAACGGCGGCAGCTGTGTGGCGCACCACGAAGGGCGAGTGGTGTTCGTCCGCTACGCGCTGCCGGGCGAGCGAGTGCGGGTCCGGGTGACCGCCGACCGCGGATCCTATTGGCACGCAGAGACCCTCGAGGTGCTGGAACCGGCCGACGGCCGCGTCGAGTCGCTGTGCCCCATCGCCGGGGTGGACGGGGCCGGGTGTTGCGACCTGGCGTTCGCCGCGCCGGAGGCGGCGCTGGTCCTCAAGGCCCAGGTGGTGGCCAACCAGCTGGAGCGGCTGGGCGGGCACCACTGGGCCGGCGAGGCCGAACCGCTGTCGGATTCCGGGCCGACGGGGTGGCGCACGCGGGTCCGGCTCGATGTCGGCGCGGACCGTCGGCCCGGGTTTCACCGGTATCACAGCGACGATCTGGTGACCGACCTGCGCTGCGCGCAATTACCGTCCGGCATGCTCGACGGGCTCGCCCAATCGGACTGGCCCCCGACGGCCCAATTGCACGTAGTCGTCGACGACGACGGCGCGCGCCACGTGGTGCGCACGCTGCGGCAGGGCAAACGGACAGCGACCAAGGTCGTGGAGGGCGGCTACGAGGCGATCCAGCGGGTGGACGGGCGCAGCTGGCAGATCCCGGTGACGGCATTCTGGCAGGCGCACCGCTGCGCGGCGGCGGTGTACAGCCGGCTGGTCGCCGACTGGGCGCAGCCCGGGCCGGGCGCGACCGCCTGGGATCTGTACGGCGGCGCGGGCGTTTTCGCCGCGGCGCTGGGAGCGGCGGTGGGCGAGTCCGGGCGGGTGCTGAGCGTGGACACCTCCCGCGCGGCGACGCGGTCCGCCCGCGCCGCGCTGGACGACCTGCCGCAGGTGCAGGTCGTCACCGACTCCGTGCGCCGGGCGCTCGGCGCGCAACGCTCGAGCGCCGATGTGGCGGTGCTGGACCCGCCCCGGGCGGGTGCGGGGCGCGAAATCATCGAGCTGCTGGCGGCGGCCGGGGTTCCGCGGGTGGTGCACATCGGTTGCGAGGCGGCGTCTTTCGCGCGCGACATCGGCCTCTATCTCGGCCAGGGCTATGCCGTCGAGAAAATCAAGGTCTTCGACGCGTTCCCGCTCACGCATCACACCGAGTGCGTAGCACTGTTGACCCGCTAGCGATTAGAGGAAGGGCGCCGCAGCCGATAGACTCCGTCACGGTGTGCCGGGAAGTCTGGTCGGCGATGTCCTCGATGTCCCCGTCGACCAACCGAAAGGCTTAGGTGCCTACCATCGAAGAGCGGGCCGCGCCCGCCGACGCATCAAGCGGTATCGGACGGCGGCCATCGTGACCGAGACTCTTCGTTACGCGCTGATCATTTTGTTCTGCAGCGCAGTCGGTTTGGTCGCCGTCCTGGCGAACCGCCTCACCGAGCGGGTCAAGATCCCGGTGCCCCTGCTCGTGCTGGTCGGGGCCGCCGTGGTTGTACACGCGGTGCCGGCGGTGCAGTCGCCGTCCGAGCCGACCGTCGAGCGGGTGATCACGATCGCGCTGGTGTTGGTGTTGTTCGACGGCGGCATGCACATCGGGCCATCGCGGTTCCGCGCGGCCGCCATCCCGATCCTGTCGGTGGGCGTGTTGGGGACCGCCCTGACCGCCGCCGGGGCGGCCCTGGTGGTGCACTACGCGTTCGGAATCGCCTGGTTCCCGGCGGTACTCGTCGCCACGGCCGTGGCCCCCACTGATCCCGCCGTCGTCTTCTCGGTCCTGGGCAAACGCGAGATCCGGGGCCGCAGCAGCACCATCTTGGAGGGCGAGTCCGGCGCCAACGACCCGGTCGGCATCTCCCTGATGTCCAGCCTGATCGCCGCGGGCGGCCTGAGCGCGGCCGGATTCGCCGGTGTGGGAACGCAATTCGTTCTCCAGATGGCGGTCGGGCTGGCCGTCGGGGTGATCGGCGGCCGGGCCCTGCTCGTCTTCATGCGAAGGGTCGCCCTGCCGAGCGAAGGCCTCTACCCGCTGCGCACGCTGGCGTCGTGCCTGATGCTGTACGGCATCGCGACGCTCGCGCACGGCTCGGGGTTCCTGGCCGTATTCGTCGCCGGCATCGTGATCGGCGACGCTCGTGCGCCGTACAAGCCGGAGATCAAGCGGTTCCACGCCGCCCTGGCGGGGCTGGCCGAAATCGTCGCGTTCGCCTTTCTCGGCCTGACGGTGGACATCAACGTCCTGGCCCACCCGGACGTGTGGATTCCCGGGGTCGCACTCGGTGTCGCGCTGACATTGTTGATCCGGCCGCTGGCGGTGGGCTCGTGCCTCGTTCCGGTCCGGCTGCGACGCAACGAACGCATCTTCGTCCTCTACGCCGGGCTCAAGGGGGCGGTGCCGATCCTGTTGGGCGAGTTCCTTCGGGCCGCCCACGTCCCCGGCGCCGAACGCCTCTACGGCATCGTGGTCATCGTCGTCATCTTCTCCGTGCTGGTGCAGGGCAGCTCCGTGCCCGGTGTGGCCCGGCTGCTGCGGCTACCGATGCGGACCGTGGAGACCCAGCCGTGGCAGATCGGGGTCCGGCTCGCGGACGAACCGCAGGGCGTCCATCGCTTCAGCGTCGCCCGCGGGTCGACCGCCGAGGGGTGCACCGTCGAGGGCCTCAGTGACCGGGTCGGCGACATCTGGGTGAGCATTGTGGTCCGCACCACCGGCCTGGTGCCCGTGCGGGGCGACACCGAGCTTCGGGCCGGTGACGAGGTCGTTGTCCTGGCAGATCCCGAACTTCGCGACAGCCTGGCCGAGCTTTTCGGCCGCTCGTAGGCCTTGCGGCTCCGCTGCTTCCCTGTCGTTCCCGCGGACGCTGCGTAGACTATCGGGATGCTGGAACAGATCCGCGGGCCCGCTGATCTGCAACACCTGTCCCAACCGCAGCTGCGCGAACTGGCCGCCGAGATTCGCCAGTTCCTGATTCACAAGGTCGCTGCCACCGGGGGACACCTGGGGCCCAACCTCGGCGTCGTCGAGCTGACGCTGGCGCTGCATCGGGTGTTCGACTCGCCGCACGACCCGATCGTGTTCGACACCGGCCATCAGGCGTACGTCCACAAGATGCTGACCGGTCGCGCCCAGGACTTCGAGAGCCTGCGCAAGAAGGGCGGCCTGTCGGGCTATCCGTCGCGCGCCGAGAGCGAACACGACTGGGTCGAGTCCAGCCACGCCAGCGCCGCCCTGTCGTACGCGGACGGCCTGGCCAAGGCGTTCGAGCTGACCGGCCACCGCAACCGGCACGTGGTCGCGGTGGTCGGCGACGGCGCGCTCACCGGCGGCATGTGCTGGGAGGCGCTGAACAACATCGCGGCCTCGCGCCGGCCGGTGATCATCGTGGTCAACGACAACGGCCGCAGCTACGCGCCGACGATCGGCGGTGTCGCCGACCACCTGGCCACCCTGCGGCTGCAGCCGGCCTACGAGCAGGCGCTGGAGAAGGGCCGCGACGCGGTGCGCTCGATGCCGTTCTTCGGCGAGCTCGCCTACCGGTTAATGCACAGCGTCAAGGCCGGCATCAAGGACTCGCTGTCCCCGCAGCTGCTGTTCACCGACCTCGGGCTGAAATACGTCGGCCCTGTCGACGGCCACGACGAACGCGCGGTCGAGATGGCGCTGCGGCACGCCCGCGGCTTCGGCCGGCCGGTGATCGTGCACGTCGTCACCCGTAAGGGCATGGGCTTCGGCCCGGCCGAGGACGACGAGGCCGAGCAGATGCACTCCTGCGGCGTGATCGACCCGGTCACCGGGCAGGCCACCAAGGTCGCCGGGCCCGGCTGGACCGCCACCTTCTCCGACGCGCTCATCGGTTACGCCAAGAAGCGCCGCGACATCGTGGCCATTACCGCGGCGATGCCGGGCCCGACCGGGCTCAGCGCCTTCGGCCAACAGTTCCCGGATCGTCTCTTCGACGTCGGCATCGCCGAGCAGCACGCGCTGACGTCGGCCGCGGGCCTGGCGATGGGCGGCATGCACCCCGTGGTGGCCATCTACTCGACGTTCCTCAACCGCGCCTTCGACCAGATCATGATGGACGTGGCGTTGCACAAGCTGCCCGTCACCATGGTGCTGGACCGCGCCGGCATCACCGGCTCGGACGGTGCCAGCCACAACGGCATGTGGGACATGTCGATGCTTGGCATCGTCCCGGGCATGCGGGTGGCCGCGCCCCGGGACGCCACCCGGCTGCGCGAGGAGCTCGGCGAGGCCCTCGACGTCAACGACGGCCCGACCGCCCTGCGGTTCCCCAAAGGCGATGTGGGCGAAGACATTCCGGCGCTCGAGCGGCGCTCGGGCGTGGACGTGCTGGCGGTGCCGGCCGCCGGATTGAACCACGATGTGCTGCTGGTGGGCGTCGGCGCGTTCGTCCCGATGGCGTTGGAGGTGGCCAAGCGGCTGCACAACCAGGGGATCGGCGTGACGGTGATCGACCCGCGCTGGGTGCTACCGGTGTCCGACGGGGTGCTCGAACTCGCCGCGCAACACAAACTGGTCGTCACGTGCGAGGACAACGGGGTCAGCGGCGGCGTCGGGTCGGCGGTGTCCGCCGCGTTGCGCAACGCCGAGATCGACGTTCCGTGCCGCGACGTCGGCCTGCCGCAGCGGTTCTACGAGCACGCCTCGCGGGGTGAGCTGCTGGCCGACCTCGGGTTGACCGATCAGGACGTGGCCCGCCGCGTCACCGGCTGGGTGGCCGCCTTGGGCAGTTCCGTCACCGAAGCGGAGATCCGCGAACACCTCGACTAGTCAGCGGAGCGGGTCGCCACCCACCATCGTCGCGAGTGCATTCGGGGCGTTGAGTGTGCGCTCACGGCGGGATCTCGCCGATTTCTCCGCCCAGCGCTCACCAGCAATGCCCACGATTCACCCTCGATGCGTGAACGCCCCGAGCTAATCGCCGGCCTCGGCCGGGGGCTGCAGCGCCTGCGCCAGCGGGGGATCCACCAATTCCCGCTGCCACCGCCGGGCCTGCCCGGCGCGCAGGAACGTCTCGACGGCGTCGAGGGGATCGGGCGCCGGCTCCCAGTCCCAGCACAACCGGCGCACCAAATCGGGCGAGACGAGGTTTTCGGTGGGGACGTGGACCTGCTCCGACACCCGCGACAGGGCCGCCCGCGCCGCCTCCAGCCGTGCGGCCGCCTCGGGTTTGCGCCGGCTCCAGCGTGCCGGCGGAGGCGGGCCGTTGGGCGGTTCGGCGTCGACGGGCGGATTCTTGGTTTGCCGGGCCGCCTCCAGCGCCCCCAGCCAGGTGGCGGCGCTGCGGCGTTGATTGCGTCCCCCGAACACCGGCAACGCGGTGAGGTCCTCGATCGTCTTCGGGTCGGCGAGGGCGGCCTCGATGATGGCCGAGTCGGGCAGGATGCGCCGCGGGGCGATGTCGCGGCGCTGGGCGATGCGGTCGCGCGTCAGCCACAGCTCGCGAACCGCGGCCAGCCCCCGCTGGTCGCGCACCCGGTGGATGCCCGACGTGCGGCGCCACCGGTCGGGCCGCGCCGCGGCGCTGGGGTCCCTGGACCCCACCGCCCGTAGGTAGTCGAATTCCTCTGCGGCCCAACCGGTTTTGCCCTGCTGGTCCAGGACGTCGGCGATCGCGGCGCGCAGCTCGATGAGCAGCTCGACGTCCAGCGCCGCGTAGTTGAGCCATTCCTCGGGTAGCGGGCGCTTGGACCAGTCGGCCGCGCCGTGGCCCTTGGCCAGTCCGGACCCCAGCAGCCGCTCGACCATCGTCGCCAGGTTCACCCGCTCGAAACCGGCCAGCCGCCCGGCGAGCTCGGTGTCATACAGAGCTGGCGGCCGCAGGCCGACCTCCGCGAGGCAGGGCAGGTCCTGGTCGGCGGAATGCAGGATCCATTCGTCTTCGCTCAGCACCTCGGCGACGGGCCGCAGCGCCTCCACCGGGTCGGCCCCGTGGCTGACCGGGTCGATGAGCACCGTGCCGGCGCCGGCCCGGCGGATCTGAATCAGGTAGGCCCGGTTGGAGTACCGGAACCCCGACGCCCGCTCGGCGTCCACGGCGAACGGTCCGCGCCCACGCTCCAGGAGCTTCGCGGCCTCCTGGATCTGCCGGGCGGTCACCGAGAGGTCGGGAATTCCTTCGGCAGGGTGCAGCAGCGGCGTGGGCTGGGGTTCGGGATTGTCGGGCTCGCTGTTGTCGGGCGCAGTGCTGCCGGGCCCGGGGGCATCCGGTTCGCACATGTCAGGCGCGTGACCGGGAGCTCAGATCGGTGACGCCGGTCGGCGGGAGGCCCGCCGCGTGTTCCAGTACCTCACAGAAGGCTTCGACGTGGACGCCGACTTGCGGCGTGGTCGCCGTCCACGACGCCCGCAGCTCCAGTTGGTGGGCGCGCGGGGGCCCGGAGATGTCCCCGTAGCGCACCGACGTGGTGGCGGTGACGGTGCCGCCCAGGGCGGTGACCTGCTCCATCCGGGACTCGAGCGCGTCCACCAGCCAGCTCCAGGCGACCTCGGGCAGCAGGGGGTCGACGGCCTCGCTGGGGTCCAGGTCGGCCTGGATGTAGGCGACCAGCCGGATGGTGCCGTCCCACGCGTCGGCGCCTTCCGGGTCGTACAGCAGGATGAGTCGGCCGAAGGCGTCGCCGTCGGACC
>NZ_LZJA01000032.1:0-1164 GCF_001666785.1 Mycobacterium sp. E3305
CGCACAATTCATCACGGCCGCCGCTGCGAGCCCCAATTCCCAACTGGCGGCGCCCTTCTCGCTGATGCGGCGCGCGCTGGCGTGCCAGACGAACAACGCCGGATTCGGGGCGCGCGCCTTCCGGCGCAGCGACGGCCAATGGGGAGGCGCGATGGTGGTCGCCGCCAAGAGCGCGACGCCCAACGTCGACGCCCTGGCCGGCTGCGCCAAGACCAACTGGCGGCGCGCCACGGCCGGCACCCAGACCTCGCTGTGCAACAGCGGCTGGAGCACCCCCAACACCTACGAGAGCCGCCGCGGCGAGACCTACTACGTGTTGCTGGCCGGCACCGCGGACGACTTCTGCACCGCGGTCAACGGCAAATTCAAGGACAACTCCAACGGGTGGCCGTTCTAGCCGCTTTCCGGCGGCGACGATGAGGCTGTCGAAGGGCGTCACGGTCTCCATGCCCATCAGGTGCGACGTCACGGTCTTGGCCGTCAGGTCGATGGCGTTGACGTCGCCCCACAGCACCCGGACGTTCTTCTGCCTGCGCAGGATCAGCCGGGTGGTCGGGGCGACGTCGCCCTCGGACAGGATGCCGGTGGCCACCTGGTACAGCAACGGCTGGAAGAGGTGGGTCGTGGTCTTGGAGATCAGGGTGACGTCGACGTCGGCCCGCTTGAGTGCCTTGGCCGCGTTCAGGCCACCGAATCCGCTTCCGATGATGACGACGCGATGACGCGACATGCTCACCCCCTTACCGTACGACGCCGCCGGAAAGCGGCTAGAACGGCCACCCGTTGGAGTTGTCCTTGAATTTGCCGTTGACCGCGGTGCAGAAGTCGTCCGCGGTGCCGGCCAGCAACACGTAGTAGGTCTCGCCGCGGCGGCTCTCGTAGGTGTTGGGGGTGCTCCAGCCGCTGTTGCACAGCGAGGTCTGGGTGCCGGCCGTGGCGCGCCGCCAGTTGGTCTTGGCGCAGCCGGCCAGGGCGTCGACGTTGGGCGTCGCGCTCTTGGCGGCGACCACCATCGCGCCTCCCCATTGGCCGTCGCTGCGCCGGAAGGCGCGCGCCCCGAATCCGGCGTTGTTCGTCTGGCACGCCAGCGCGCGCCGCATCAGCGAGAAGGGCGCCGCCAGTTGGGAATTGGGGCTCGCAGCGGCGGCCGTGATGAATTGTGCT
>NZ_LZJA01000033.1:0-34577 GCF_001666785.1 Mycobacterium sp. E3305
ATCGAGCCGTTGCGGCGGTCCTACTCCGACGACGAGGCCGCGGGGCTGACCGACCTGTTCGGTCCGCGCGAACGCTGGGCGTGCACCCAGCGCACCTTCCTCTGGCAGCACTGCACCGCGATGGTGCCCGGGTTCACCGGCACCACGACGGCGGCGCTTCCCCTGGATTGCACCTACGACTTCGAGGTCGCCGCCGCCAAATACCTGCACGCGCTGCGCGACGGTGCGCTGCCGCTCCAATTCCTCTTCAGCGGAACGGTTTTCGTTAAGTCCGAACGCGGCTTCTCGGTCCAGCAGGTCCCGTGGGACTGCGAATACCGCTACGACATGCCGGTCACGGTCTGGCGGCAGCTGATGGCCCAGCACTATCCGAACGCCGGCTGGCTGCGGCTGAGTCACGAAACAATCAGCGCGCTGGCCGCCTACAAGTCCGCACGCGGGCTGCTCGACCTCGACCACGCGGTCACCTCACTGTTGGACGCGGACCGGGAGACGGCGCGGTGACCGAGGATCGGGACCGGGCCCGCGCCGTCGCCGACGCGGTCCTCTACGAGGGCTACCTGCTCTATCCCTACCGCGGGACGTCGACCAAGAACCAATCTCGCTGGCAATTCGGCGTCCTGGGACCGCCCGGGGCGGCGGACGCGGGCCTGGGCGAGGACGACAGCCTGGCCGCGCAGTTCCTGGTCGACGGGGCCGGGGAGCTGAACCTGGTGGTGCGATTCCTGCAGCTCCAACACCGCCGGGCCGAGCGGGAAGTCGCCCACGGCGAATACCAACCCGTCGACGAGCTGACGACCCCGGGTGGTGCGTGGCTCACCTGGGACGAGGCGGTCGAGTGCGAAAGGTCCTTCGGCCCTGTCGCCTTGGACGGGCAAACCTGGACACTGTCGGTGACGGCGGACGCGGGCACGGACGTCGAGACGCTTGATGGCGGGCGCCTGGTGCGCCAACGACGGGAGGTGCGTGGCGTGTTGACGGTCGCCAGCGAGGCGGACGGCGGCCTGTGCCGGGTATCCGTGCGGGTCCGCAACGTCGGCGCCGCCGCTGTGGACAAGAACGACGCGATCGCGCGGTCCATGATCGGCACGCACCTCATCGCCGAACTCGGGCGCGGGCAGTTCGTTTCGCTACTCGAGCCACCACCGGCGGCGGTCGACGCGGTGTCCCGGTGCGTTCAGCATCGCTGCTTCCCGGTGCTGTCCGGCCCGCCCGGCGCACACGACTCGCTGCTGATCTCGCCGATCATCCTCTACGACCACCCGGAGGTCGCCGAACAGAGCGATACCGCGCTGTATGACTGCACGGAGATCGACGAGATCCTCACCCTGCGCGTGATGACGATGACGGACGAGGAGAAGGCCCAGGCCCGGGCCACCGATCCGCGGGCGGCGCGGATCATCGATCAGTGCGAGGCCATGTCTCCCGAGGCGATGGCTCGCCTGCACGGTGTGTTGCGCGACCCGGTCCCGGGTCTCGTCCCGGAGGTTCCCGAGGGGGTCGATTGGTGGGACCCACTGGCCGACAACGCGGTTCGTCCCGAAATCGACGCGGTGTTGGTGAACGGGATCCGGGTGGCGCGCGGTAGCCAGGTTCGGTTGCGGCCGAGGCGAAACGCCGACGCGCAGGACATCTTCGTCGCCGGCAAGACGGCCCGCGTCACCTCCGTGCACTCCGACGTCGAGGGCAACAAGCACGTCGGCGTCGTCGTCGAGGACGACCCGGCCGCCGACCTGCACGACTGGTACGGCCGATACCTGTACTTCTCCCCCGACGAAATCGAGCCTGTGGAAGGTCAACGCAGCCCGGCAAACTCGTGAAAGGAGTTTTCAGATGGAGATCCTCGGTTGGATATTCGTCGCGATCATCGCTTTGGTGCTCGCGGCCGGATTGGTGCTTGGGGTGGTATCCCTGCCCGATGCTCGCCGGTACCTCAAGCTCAGGCGGATGTAACCGGCCCGGGGAATGACAGCGCGCATCCTGGTAGCCGGCATCGGCAACATCTTCCTGGGCGACGACGGCTTCGGGTCCGAAGTGATCCGCACCGCCGAGATCTCCCGGGACGATCCGAGTGTCCGCGTCACCGACTACGGCATCAGTGGCATGCACCTGGCCTACGACCTGCTCGAGGACTGGGACACGCTCGTCCTCGTCGACGCCGTGCCCAGCCGCGGCAACCCGGGCACGTTGCACGTCTTCCAGGCCGACCATGAATCGGATTCGGCCACAACCGGTTTCGACGGTCACAGCATGGATCCGGCCGCGGTGTTCGCCAGCCTGCGGGCGCTCGGCGGCAGTCCCCCGTACACGGTCGTCGTCGGGTGCGAGGCGGGCAGCGTCGAGGAAGGCATCGGCCTCACCGAACCGGTGGCCAGGGCGGTTCCCCGCGCCGCGCGCGCCGTCGAGGAGATCGTCGCGGCGCTGCAGTCACACCCGGTTGCCGCCGGCCGAGAGGACCGCTGAGCCATGTGTTTGGGGATCCCCGGCCAAGTTATCCGGATGCTGGACGGCTACGAGGGCCAGCTCGCGCTGGTCGACGTCACCGGCGAACAGCGCAAGGTCAACGTCGGCATGCTGCCGGAAGAGACGTTCGCGCCCGGCGACTGGATAATCATCCACATGGGCTTCGCCGTCGAGAAGACGGACCGCGAGGGCGCCGAGCAGGCGATGGCCGGCCTCGAGCTGATGGGCAGGGGCCGCACCGATCCGTTCGACCTTCCGGAGGACGGCTGAAATGACCGCGTCCCCCCTGCTGCTGCGGCACGACGACATTCGGCAGCGCTTCACCGTGACCGGTGTCGTGCAGGGGGTTGGCTTCCGGCCTTTCGTCCACCGCATCGCGACCGAGCTCGGCTTGTCCGGTTTCGTCGGGAACGATTCCGGCGCCGTCTTCGTCGAGGTGCAGGGCGAGCGGGCACGCCTGGCCGAATTCGGCCGGCGCCTGCGCGCAGAGGCGCCGCCGCTGGCCCGAATCAGCGACGTTACGGTCCGCGAGGTTGCCGCCGATGCCGGCTGCGGGCGGGGGTTCCGGATCGTGGCCAGCCGGGCCGCCCCCGGTGGAACGACTCCGATTCCGCCCGACGTCGCGGTGTGTGAGGACTGCGTAGCCGAGTTGTTCGACCCGCGCGACCGGCGCTACCGCCACCCGTTCGTCACCTGCACCAACTGCGGACCGCGATTCACCATCATCCGCGAGTTGCCCTACGACCGGCCGGCCACCACCATGGCGGGGTTCGCCATGTGTGAACGCTGCGCCGCCGAATACCACGACCCGGCGGATCGCCGGTTCCACGCGCAGCCCATCGCCTGCCCCGATTGCGGGCCGTCCCTGCGGTTCCGGTCGGCGGCGGGGCCCGTCGAAGGGGCGGACGCCGCGCTGGCGGCCGGCCAACGCGCGCTGGCCTCGGGCGCCGTGGTCGCCATCAAGGGCATCGGCGGCTACCACCTGGCCTGCGCCGCCGCCGACGACACGGCGGTCGCCGCGCTGCGCATACGAAAAGCTCGCGGCGCCAAGCCTTTTGCCGTGATGGTTCGCGACCTTGACGTCGCGCGCCGCTACGCCCACGTCGATGACACCGAGGCGGCGGTGCTGCTCGGCCCCGCCCGCCCGATCGTGTTGCTCAAGCGCCGGCCGGACGCCCCGGTCGCCGACGGGGTCGCCCCCGGTAGCCCATTGCTCGGCCTGATGCTGCCGTACTCCCCCCTGCATCACCTGCTCCTCGCACCCGTCCCGGGCGCCCCCGCGCCGGTGCCCGACGCACTCGTGCTCACCAGCGCCAACCGCTCCGACGAACCCATCTGCTTCACCGACGACGATGCGGCACAGCGCCTTCCGGCGCTCTGCGATGCGACCCTGGACCACGACCGCCCGATCCATGTCCCGTGCGACGACTCGGTGGTCCGTGTGGTCGACGGTCGCGAACTGCCGATCCGCCGCTCCCGTGGCTACGCGCCGCTGCCGGTCGACCTGAATATCCCCGGCCCGCCCGTGCTGGCCGTCGGCGGGGAATTGAAGAACACGTTCTGCCTCACCGACGGCCCGCGGGCGTACCTATCCGGGCACATCGGCGACATGGGCACCTGGGAGACGCTGCGCGCGTTCGAGCGGGCGGTGACCCAGCTCAGCGAAATACGCGGCGAGCCGGCGCGGTTGGCCGCCGATCTGCATCCCGGGTACCACACCCGAAGCTGGGCTGAGCGTCGCGCGGACGTCCGACCGCTGGACCTCGTTCAGCACCACCACGCGCACGTCGTGTCGCTGCTGGCCGAGCACCGACGCCTCGGCGAACCCGTCATCGGCGTCTCCTTCGACGGCACCGGCTACGGATGCGACGAGACCATCTGGGGCGGCGAAATTCTGCGGCTCGGCACCGACAGCCACCGATTCGTCCGGGCGGGCCACCTGCTGCCGGTCCCGCTGCCCGGCGGTGACACCGCGGTGCGCAACCCATGGCGGATGGCGCTGTCCCAATTGTGGTCCGCCGGCATCGGCTGGACCCCCGACCTGGCGCCCGTCGCCGCCGCGAATCGAGACGAATTACGCATCACCCGTTCACAATTGGAGACGGGAACCGGATGCGTGCCCTGTTCGAGCATGGGCCGCCTCTTCGACGCGGTCGCCTCGCTGCTCGGGGTGCGGCACCGCATCGACTACGAAGGCCAGGCCGCCATCGAGCTGGAGGCACTGGCGGAATCGGCGGACGCGCAGGACGGGCCGCCGCTGCCGCTCACCGTGCGCGCCGACGGGGTGATCGACCCCGCCCCCCTGGTGCGGGCGTTGGTGTCCGCGCTCGGCGCCGGCGCGCGACCCGCGCCGCTGGCCGCGGCGTTTCACCGGGCCGTCGCGGTCGCCGTCGCCGAGGCGGTCGCCCAGGTGGCCGGCACCACCCGGCTGGTGGGGCTTACCGGCGGGGTGTTCCAGAACGTGTTGTTGCTGAGAGCATGTCGAGAACGGTTGCGGCTGGCCGGGTTCGAGGTGCTGACCCACCACGCCGTGCCGCCGAACGACGGCGGACTCGCCCTGGGCCAGGCCGCGATCGCCATGCTGACCGCGCAGGAGGAGGGCTGACCCATGACCACCACGGCCATCGATCGCGGGCTGGGCGCCGAGTTGGCCGAAGACCTCGCCGCCACCGCCTTCACGCTGGCCAGGCGCTTCGCCGCCGGCGCCACCATGTGGTCCATCGCGCCGTCGTGGGAACCGCACGCGCTGCACATCGCGGTCGAATTCGTCCACCCGGTCATCATGGGCAAAAGAGCGCTGCCCGCGGTGGCGTTGACCGGGCCCGACCTCGTGGACCTGGTGCGGGTCTCGGTACGCCCCGGCGACATCGTGGTCGCGGTTGCCGGCGCCGACGAGGCGCAGGTCCGCTCCGTGATGCGGCGCGCACCCGCGTGGGGGGCCACGACGATCTGGATCGGCAGCGGCGAACGGCCCCCTGCGGGGATGGCCGACCACGTGCTGTGGCTCGACGACCCCGACCCGCGCGTGCCCGCGACCGGTGGCTTCGTGCTGTTCTACCACCTGCTGTGGGAGCTGACCCACGTATGTTTCGAACACCCCGGCCTGCTCAAACCCGAACACTCCGAGTCGGTTTGCGTCACGTGCAGCGACGAGGGACGCCCCGGCGAGGCGGTGACCGCGTCGGCCGACGGGCACGCCGTCGTGCGCACCGCGCGGGGCGTGGAGACCGTGGTGACCACGCTGATCGAGCCGGTCGAAGCCGGCGAGCTGATCCTCGTGCACGCGGGCATGGCGATCGGCAGACTGGAAGACGAGGAGGGCCGATGAGTCCCGCGGACGAACCCACCAACTTCCTGTACCCGTTCATCGACGCCCAGGAAGACGATCCCGCCTCCCTGCTGGCCGACCTGGCCGCGTCGGCGCAGGCCAAGGCCGCCGAGAGCCTGGCACTGCGGCGATCGACGCTGGAGGCCAACGCCGCACTGCTCGGTCAGGCGGCCGCCGAGCTGGCGCGCCGTTTCACCGCGGGCGGGCGGATGTTCACCTTCGGCAACGGCGGCAGCTGCACCGATTCCACCACGCTGGCAAGGCTGTTCGCCCGGCCCCCGGTCGGCAAGCCGTTACCCGCGTGGCCGCTGACCACCGACCAGGCCATCCTGACCGCGCTGGGCAACGACGTCGGATTCGAGTTGGTGTTCGCCCGGCAGTTGATCGCCCGCGCGACCGCCGGTGACATCGCGATCGCCATGTCGACCAGCGGCGGCTCGCCCAACCTGCTCGCCGCGCTGGCCGAAGCGCGTCAGCGCGGCCTGTACACCATCGGATTCGCCGGCTACGACGGCGGCGCCTTCGCGAACAACCCGGATGTGGACGCCTGCTTCATCGTCCGTTCGCAAAGCGTGCACCGGATCCAGGAATCGCAGGCGCTGCTGGGCTACCAGCTGTGGCTGAGCGTGCATCAACATCTCCGCGGCGAGCACGGTCTGGGGGCGGCATGAACAAGTCGGCGGGTGAATACCTTTCGTCGGGGCCACGCTTCGCCGAGGGCGAGGTGATCGAGCGGATCGAATCGTTCCGCAGGCGCCGCCCCCGCCTCCTCGACGACCACGTGACGCTCGCGCACGGCGCGGGCGGCAAGGCCTCCGCGGCGCTGGTGGACGCCGTGTTCATGGAGGCGTTTCGCAACCCGCTGCTGGAGTCACTCGGTGACAGCGCGGTCCTGACCCTGCCCGGCGGCGAGCGCGTGGCGATGTCCACGGACTCGTTCGTGGTGCAGCCCAGGCGCTTTCCCGGCGGCTCCATCGGCGCGCTCGCCGTGCACGGCACCTGCAACGACCTCGCGATGGCCGGCGCCGTGCCGTCGTGGATCTCGGCGGCGTTCGTGCTCGAAGAGGGTTTTCCCATCGCCGAGTTGAAGGAGATCGTCGCCGACATGGCGGCGGCGGCCGCCACGGCGGGCGTGCGAATCGTCACCGGCGACACCAAGGTGGTGCCGAAGGGCGCCGCCGACGGGGTGTTCGTCACCACCGCCGGGGCCGGTGTCATTCCCGCGGGGCGCGCGCTGTCTGCGGCGGCGGTGCGGCCCGGTGACAAGCTGCTGCTGTCGGGGTCGATGGGCGACCACGGCATGGCGGTCATGCTCGCGCGCGGCGACCTGGCCATCGAGGCCGACATCGCCTCCGACACCGCGTCGGTCAGCCCCCTGGTGGAGCTGCTGATGGCGGCCGCGCCGTCCACCCGGTGGATGCGCGACGCGACGCGGGGCGGGGTGGGCACCGTGTGCAACGAACTGGCCCAGGCCTGCGGCCTCGGCGTGCTGCTCGAAGAGGAGCGGCTTCCGGTGGCGCCCATGGTGAACGGCGCCTGCGAGCTGCTCGGTATCGACCCGCTGTACGTCGCCAACGAGGGCAAGTTCATCGCCGTCGTGGCGCCGCAGGAGGCGGACGCCGGGCTGGCCGCGCTGCGGTCGCACCCGCTGGGCACCGGCGCGGCCGAGGTCGGCGAAATCGTCGCCGAGCCAGCCGAAAGCGTGGTGCTGCGAACCGGATTCGGCGGCACGCGGATCGTCGACATGCTCGTCGGAGATCCCCTGCCGCGGATCTGTTGAGAGCGTGGCGATCGCAAGCGCGGCGGAGCCGGGCGCAGCGGGTCGCCACCAGAGAGGAGTACAAAAGATGTGCCTGGGCATTCCGGGTCGGATCGTCGAGATCACCGATCCCGCAAACTATTTGGCCAAGGTGGACGTGAGCGGGGTGCAGCGCACCATCAGCGTGCGGCTGCTGGAGGACGACATGCCCGAGCCCGACGACTGGGTACTGGTCCACGTCGGGTTCGCGATGGCCAAAATCGACGAGACCGAGGCATTGCTCACCCTCGCGGCCGTCCAGAAACTCGGCGACGCCTACGACACCGAGATTCAAGCCTTCGACTCGTCGTCGATCGTCTGAGAAGGAAGGACCGTCATGAAATTCGTTGACGAGTTCCGCGACCCGGCCGCGGCGCGAAAGCTGCTGGGCGCCATCGGGCGACTTGCCGGCACCGACGGTGCGCAGTTCAAGTTCATGGAGGTGTGCGGCGGTCACACGCACACCATCTACCGGCATGGCATCGAGCACCTGCTGCCCGAGAACGTCGAACTCGTGCATGGCCCCGGGTGCCCGGTCTGCGTGATCCCGATGGGCCGCATCGACGACGCGATGTGGCTGGCCGGCCAGCCCGACGTGATCTTCACCTGCTTCGGCGACATGATGCGCGTCCCCGGCTCCAACGGCAGCCTGCTGGACGCCAAGGCGCGCGGTGCCGACGTGCGGTTCGTCTACTCGCCGCTGGACGCGCTGAAGATCGCGCTCGACAACCCGGACAAGCATGTGGTGTTCTTCGCCATCGGTTTCGAGACGACCGCGCCGTCGACGGCCGTGACCCTGGTACGGGCGCGCGAACAGGGGCTGACCAATTTCAGCGTGTTCTGCAACCACGTGATGATCGTCCCGCCGATCAAGGCCATCCTGGAATCGCCGGACCTGCGACTGTCGGGGTTCATCGGCCCCGGGCACGTGTCGACGGTGGTGGGCAACCGGCCCTACCGATTCGTTCCCGAGGTGTACCGAAAGCCCCTGGTAGTGGCCGGTTTTGAGCCACTGGACATCCTGGCCGCGGTCGCGATGCTGCTGACCCAGATCCGCGAGGGCCGCTGCGAGGTGGAGAACCAGTACACACGCGTGGTGCCCGAACGCGGCAACCCGGCCGCTTTGGCGTTGATGGGCAAGGTTTTTGCGCTCCGTCCCCACTTCGAATGGCGCGGGCTGGGCTTCATCTCCCAGAGCGCGCTGCGGCTGCACGACGACTTCGCGGAATTCGACGCCGAGTTGCGATTCTCGATGCCGGGCGTGCGGGTCGCCGACCCCAAGGCATGCCAGTGCGGCGAGGTGCTCAAGGGCGTGCTGAAGCCGTGGGAATGCAAGGTGTTCGGGACCGCGTGCACCCCGGAGACCCCGATCGGCACGTGCATGGTGTCCCCCGAGGGGGCCTGCGCGGCCTACTACAACTTCGGCCGGATGCACCGTGACGCCGTCAAGCTGGTGGGGCGCGCTTGACCCGGGACGCCGGCGGTTCGCAAAGCGGCGTGGAGATGTTCGCCCGCTACGCCCACGCGCCCAACGCGCTGGGCTATTGCGGCCCCCCGCTGGGCGCCACCCTGCGCGACGGTTCCGAGGACGAGGTGCGCCGGGCGGCGGCCAGGTTCTCCGGGGCATGGCCATACCTGCGGGTGCTGTCGGCGCTGACCGGGATCGCCGACCCGCTGGACCACCGGCTCGTCGAGTCGTACTGGCTGGGCGGCGGCGTCGGGGCCGACCTGGACCCGCAGGGCTTCTTTGACGCGTTGCTCGCGATCATCGGCCCGCAGGCGGGCCGCTACTGGTCACACCTGACACCGGACCTCGCGGGCGAGGCCGCCGCCAATCACAGCTTTCACGTGTTCGGCGTGTACCCGTGGACGCGGTTTCTGGGCCGGGGCATGGACGAGCATCCGCTCAACGTGCTCGACAACTGCCGCATCACCTGGGGGACCGTGCTCAGCCGCGACCACGACCGGATCCAGGTGCGGTGCCGGCAACTGGTGCTCGACGGTGAGGCGCTCGCGCTGTCCGAACCGTCGCCCCGGACCTTCGACGTCTGGACGGACGGCTACAGCGCCGTGCCCGACGTGGCCCCCGGTGACGAGGTCGCGCTGCACTGGGGGCGGCTGTGCGGCCGGCTCTCCCCGCGGCAGGCCCGTTCCCTCGCCGACGCGACCGATCGGCAGCTGCGCGTGACAAGCCGGCGACTGGCGCACGTCTAATTTCGTGCCAGACTGGCCCGGTGCCCGGTTCCCTCTGCGACGTGCTGCCCGCCGCCGCCGCGCTGCTCGGCGCGCCGGGCGCCGTCGACAAGCTGGGCCTGTCCGATTGGGCCGGCTCCGAACAGATCGATCGCGTCGCGGTCGTGCTGGTCGACGGGCTGGGCTGGCACCTGCTCGGCGAGCTGGCCGGCAGCGCGCCGCTGCTCGCCGCCGTGGCGGCGGGCCAGCTGGGCCGCCTCACGGAGCTGACCTGCACCTTTCCGTCGACCACCCCGACCAGCCTGGTGTCGATGGGCACCGGGGCGCAACCGGGTGAGCATGGGATCCTGGGCTTCACGCTCAACGTCCCCGGCTCGGATCGCGTGATCAACCACATCCTGTGGCGCGACGACCCACCGCACACCGAGTGGCAGCCGTTACCGACCTGGTTCGGGCGGCTCAACCGGGCCGGCATCAGCGCGCGGGCTGTGTTGCCGGCCGCGTTCATGGGTAGCGGGCTGACCGACGCGGCGTACCGGGGCGCCGAATTCCGCCCCATCCAGCCGGGCGACGACAACGCGCAGCGGGTCGTCGACGAGCTGCGTGCGGGACCCGGCCTGGTCTACGGCTACACCGCCGCCCTGGACACCGCCGCGCATGCCTTCGGCGTCGGATCGTCCCAATGGCACGACGCGGCCGTCCAGGTCGACACGCTGCTGACCCGGCTGGTCGACGCGCTCCCCCCGACCGCGGCGCTACTGGTGACCGCCGACCACGGCGGATTCAACGTTCCACCCGGCGCCCGGGTCGACCTCGACACCGACCCACGGCTGGGCGCGGGGATCCGCGTGGTCGCCGGCGAGCCGCGGGTGCGTTACCTGCACACCGAGCCCGGGGCGGCGGCGGACGTGCAGGCGGCCTGGAGCGCAGTACTCGACGGCAGGGCGGACATCTACAGCCGCGAGCAGGCCGTGGCCGCCGGGATGTTCGGTCCGGTCAACCCGGCCCACCTGGCACGAATCGGCGATGTCGTCGCCGTCTGCACCGGCGATGCCGCCGTGCTGGCAACGGGCCACGAGCCGCCGGAATCGGCCCGCCTCATAGGATTTCACGGTGCGGCGACACCCGCCGAGATAGCCATCCCGCTCATCGCCTTCAAATCCCCTGCCGCCGACCGCTAGTCGCTGCCACCGTCAGCCGCCCGCCGAGCGCGGCACCGCGATTGCCCGATGGGCCAGTGGCCAATATCACCCCGGCGCCGCAAGGTCGGGCGATCGTGAAACCCACACCGGACTTTGATCGTTTTCACAGCTCGCACGCCTTGGCCGCCAAGCCTCGTGTTGTAAATTCGGGCCACTGTGGCAGTCGGAGGCGCACCTAGAGACCGGCGATGGCGGTCAGCCATCGCCATCGTTGCGGCGCTTTGCGTGTTCTGCGCCGTGACCTCGGGCTGGGCATCGCGCGGGGCCGCGGTCGCCGGCGTCGGGTCGCCGCACCCGGGTGTGTCCCACGAAGCCGCGCGCCCCGGGGTCGGCCAGGCACTCGGGCGTGCGGGCGACATAAGCCTTGCGGCACAACGCTTTTCAACCGGCTCAGCGCCGATGCATCACAGCACCACCAAGAACGCATGGATGACGCGGGATCGGCCGCCGACGTGGGCCCGCTCGTCACCACCGTCGGTGGGGTCGCCGTTACCGGCCTCGTTCGCGGCCGCGGTGTTTCGGCTACCGCGCCCGCCGTCGCGTGCTCCCGCGGCACCACCACTTCACCGGGATCTGTTGACGCAGCTCTGCGTCGCTCGTTGCTGAGCGCTCGACAAGCCGCGGCAGCCGCCGTCGTTGCACTGCCGCCGTTGCAAGTAGGCCTGTAACCCCCGTGCCTACGTCCCAACAGAAGAGTCCAATTTCCGGGCTTAGAGCGCCGTCGTTAGGCAGAGATAGCAATGAACTTCACCACGCTTCCGCCGGAAATCGTTTCCGGCCAACTCCATGACGGCCCCGGCTCAGGGCCGATGACCGAAGCCGCGGCCGCCTGGGCCCGGCTGGCCGTTCGGCTGCACACCGCGGTCGCGGATTACCGGGCGGTGACCGCGAAGCTGGTGGCCGGCTGGGATGGGCCAGCACCCGCGCCGGGAGGCGCGTTCCCCTACGTCGAATGGCTCGACGCCACGGCGATACGGGCCGAGCAGACGGCCACCCAGGCCGCCGCGGCCGCGAGCGCGCACGAGACGGCGCTGGCGGCGACGGTGCCGCCGCCGACGATCGGCGCCAACCGCGTGCTGCGCAGGTCGCTGATCCTGGCGAACCCCCTGGGGCTGGCCGGTCCCGCGATCGCCGACACCGAGGCCGAATACGAACGGATGTGGGCCCAGGACACCGCGGCCATGTACGCCTACGCCGAGGCCTCGGCCGATGCCGCGGCCATCACCCCGTTCACCTTGCCGCCCGGCGGCCCAGCCCAAGGCACGTGGGCGCTGGAGTCGGCGCCGGAGGTCGTCGCCACGGGCCGGCAGCTGATCTCCGCCGCACCCGGCGCGCTGCGGACGCTGTCCTCGTCCCCGCTGGCCACGTTCGACGTCTCCCTCGCGTCGGTGACCTCTCCCCTGTCGAAACTGAGCTCCCTGACGGCGCCGTCGGGGGTCGCGATCGCCCACCTGAATTCGCTCAACAAGGCGGCGGCCCTGCAATGCCTGCTGCCCAATCGGGGTGCGGCGGCCGACGCGACGATCACCGTGGCGGTCGGCCGCGCGACGCCGGTCGGCGGGTTGTCGGTACCACAGGCGTGGGCGGCGGCCACGGCGCCGCTGGCGGTCTGCCGGGGAACGGTCGCGTAGCCGCGCTCAGCTCGCGCGCGTCGCATACGACCGCGCGGCGTCCACGATCGCGGCGAAGAGGCGCATGTCGTCCAGGGACTGTTCCGGATGCCATTGCACCGCAAGGACAAAGCTGTCCCCGGGCAGCTCCAGCGCCTCGACCACACCGTCGGGGTCCCAGGCGCTGACCACGAGACCCTCGCCGACTTGGTCGATCGCCTGGTGGTGATAGCACTGCGCGGTGGTGGACTCCCCCACCAGGGCGGCCAGCCGGCTGCCCGCGACCGTGCGCACCGGCAATTTGGTGAACACCCCGTTGCCCGCCCGGTGCCCGTCGTGTCCGAGCACGTCGGGCAGGTGTTGATGCAGGGTGCCGCCGAGCGCCACGTTGAGCACCTGCGCGCCACGACAGATGCCCAGCACCGGCAAACCCCGGTCCAACGCGCCGCGCAGCAACGCGAACTCCCAGGCGTCACGGTCCACGCGCGGCCGATCGGTGCTCGGATGCGGGCGCTGGCCGTACCCGGCGGGGTCCAAGTCGTAGCCCCCGGTGATCACGAGCGCGTGCAGGCCGTCCAAGACCGAGCCGACTGTCTGCGGTTCCGCCCGTTGGGGTGGCAGCAACACCGCGGCCCCGCCGGCCATGACGACGCCCTGGAAGTAATCAGCCGGCAGGTAGCCCGCGGGCATCTCCCAGATGCCGGTCCGGACCCGCTCCAGGTATGAGGTCAGGCCCACCACCGGGCGCCCACGGGCGTTCACAACCGAGCGTCCTTTCCCCGATTTCATGTCGAGCGACCGCTCAGCGCGGGCGCTCCGGGCTCCGTTCGACACGGTACCGCCCCGCACCGACCGGCGCCGCCCGCGCGCGGAGGACCGGGCAAAGCGCTTGTGCGAGTGGATCTTCGGCGTGAAGGGGTGGCTACCAGGTACTGGTGCGCAACACGATCTCGGCGGCCAACTGTGCCGTCGACTCCTGCACCGTGCGCCGCCCCAGGTGCACCACACGGTATTCCGCGTAGACGTACTGCTGGCTGGCGCGGGCCACCGCGCGCGCCGCCGGGGAGCTGACCAGCACGGTGGTGCCGATCTCCACCGGCGGGCAGTGGTCGTCGCGAACCACGCCGTCGCGGTCGGCGGCCCGCGGGTGCCCACGGTCGATAACGACCAGTCCGACGAACCGGCCCAGCTTCGTCGCCGCCAATTCCCAGGCCAGGTCGCCGCCGGCGCGGTCGCCCACCACGACGGCCCAGCCGATTCCCAGCGCGTCGAGGATGCCGATCACCGATTTGGGGGTCAGGCGCGGGTCGAGGCCGATGACGACGGTCCGAAGCGATGCCGTGTGCAGACGCTCGCAGACCGCGTCATACGCGGCGGGAACTCGTTCCTCGTCCCCCAGGATGGCCACCACGACGCCCTGCTCGGGACCAGCCACCGCTACCGGGACGGGGAACCCGTCGAGCGTGGTCATCATGGAGGGCATTCACGCACGCTACAGCGGATCGGCCTGCGCGCGCGAGGATTTGTCGAATTCCGTGCGCGCCCAACGGGTTTTGCGTCGCCGTAAATTCGATTGCCGTGTGCGCACATGCGCGTGAATGCCCTACGGCCGCAACCGAGTTGCGATATGCGGTCGTCGTGGCGGCACACCGTCGAGCAGGCCCAGAACCGCGTCGACGTCGAGATGGGCGGCCAGCAAATCGGCGATTGTGTCCAGCTGAGCGTCGCGTCGCGCGGAGACGTCGGTGTGGGCGACGACGAACCCGCCACGGCCCGCCGCGGCCGCGACGCGGGTAAGCCACGCGCGTCGGAAGTCGTCGTTGTCGAGCAGCCCGTGCCAGTGGGTGCCGAAGACCGCGCCCCGCGCGAGGCCGTGTGGTTCGCAGTCGCGCCCGCCCTCCGCGCCGAACCAGCTCTCCTCGGCGCAACGCGAGACGCGGCCGTGGTGGATTTCGTAGCCGGCGAGGGGCTGCGGCCAGCGACGCAGAACCTTGGCCTCGCCGAAGACGATGTCCGCGTTCAACAGGCCCAGCCCGGCGACCTCGCGCGCCCCCGATTCCACGGTGTCGTCGATGCGCCGGCACAGCATTTGGAAACCCCCGCAGATGCCCAGCACCGGCTTGCCGGTCGCGGCGTGCGCGGTGACCGCGTCGGCCAGCCCGAGCTCGCGCAGCCAGGCCAAATCGGCGACGGTGGATTTGCTCCCGGGCAGCACGATCAGGTCGGTGTCGGCCAGGTCGGCGGGATCGGTAGTCCAGCGCACCATGACGCCCGGTTCGCAGGCCAGCGCCTCGACGTCGGTGGAGTTGGAGATCCGGGGCAGCCGGATCGCGGCCACCCGCAGCCACTCGCGCCCGCGCGGCGGCGCGGGGCTGCCGACGACGCGGTGCGCGACCACCGATAAGGAGTCCTCGGCGTCCAGCCAGAGCTCGTCGGTGTACGGCAACACCCCGTAGGTCGGGCGCCCGGTCATCGCCCGCAGCTGGCGCAGCCCGGGTTCCAGCAGAGCGGGGTCACCGCGGAACTTGTTGACCACGAAGCCCGCGATCAGCGCCTGGTCGTCGGGATCGAGCACGGCGACCGTCCCGAAGAGGTGGGCCAGCAGCCCGCCGCGGTCGATGTCACCGACCAGGATCACCGGCAGGTCCGCCGCCCTGGCCAGGCCCATGTTGGCCAGATCCGTGGCGCGCAAATTGATTTCGGCCGGCGAGCCGGCGCCTTCGCAGATGACGGCGTCGAACTCGGCACGCAGGGCGGACAATTCGTCTGCGACGATCCCCGCGAGGCGGTCGCGATGCTTCACATAGCTTGCCGCCGTGACCGAATCGGCGACCTGGCCCCGGATCACCAGCTGCGACGTCCGATCGCTGCCCGGTTTGAGCAGGATGGGATTGAACCGCACGCTGGGCTCCAGCCCCGCCGCCCGCGCCTGCAGCGCCTGCGCCCGGCCGATCTCGCCACCTTCGACGGTGACCACGGAGTTGTTGGACATGTTCTGCGCCTTGAACGGCGCCACCCGAACGCCGCGGCGTGCCAGCAACCGGCACAGGCCCGCCGCCACCACCGATTTCCCGGCGTCGGAGCTGGTGCCGGCGACCAGCAGCGCCCCGTTCAAGGGTTCACGGCTTCCTCAAACGGAGGTGAGGATTTCGACGCCGGTGTCGGTCACCAGGAGGGTGTGCTCGAACTGCGCGGTCCACTTGCGGTCCTTGGTGACCACGGTCCAGCCGTCGTCCCAGATCTCGTAGTCCAGGCTTCCGAGGTTGATCATCGGTTCGATGGTGAACGTCATGCCAGGCTGCATGATCGTCGCCACCGACGGCTGGTCGTAGTGCAGCACCACCAGGCCGTTGTGAAACGTGGTGCCGATGCCGTGGCCGGTGAAGTCGCGAACCACGTTGTAGCCGAACCGATTCGCGTAGGCCTCGATGACGCGGCCGACGACCGAGAGCGCCCGTCCCGGCTTGACGGCATTGATCGCGCGCATCGTCGCCTCCCGGGTGCGCTCCACGAGCAGCCGGTGCTCCTCGGACACGTCGCCGGCGAGGAACGTCGCGTTGGTGTCGCCGTGCACCCCGTCGATGTAGGCCGTGACGTCGATGTTGACGATGTCCCCGTCGGCGATCACCGTCGAGTCGGGGATGCCGTGGCAGATGACCTCGTTGAGCGACGTGCAGCACGACTTCGGGAAGCCCTTGTAGCCCAGGGTCGATGGATAGGCGCCGTGGTCGATCATGTACTCGTGGGCGATCCGGTCCAGTTCGTCGGTCGTCACCCCTGGCGCCACGGCCTTGCCCGCCTCCTGCAGCGCGCCGGCCGCGATCCTGCCGGCGACGCGCATCTTCTCGATCACCTCCGGCGTCTGCACCCACGGCTCGCTGCCCTCGCGCACGCTGGATTTCCAGGCGTACTCCGGGCGCGGGATGCGGACGGGCACCGGCAGAGTCGGGGACAACTCTCCCGGGGAAAGCGCGGTGCGAGCAGGCATGGGGCCAGCTTAGCGACGCTCACTCCGCGGCGCCGTCGGTGCGGGTGCGTCGGCGCCGTTGCGTGTGCATCCTCGGCGTCGAGGCGCGCACCGAGGGCGGCGACACGCCAACCTCCCGGGCCGAGTCATGCGCGACGCAAACCGTCCAGCCGGCCGCGGATCAGCGAACGCCGCGGTCCCCGGATGGTCACCGAGCCGCACACCACCCGCCCGGTCAGGATCACATGCGGCCTTCCCTCGCCGGGGGCGTCCCTGCGGCGGTCGCGGGCGCTGCCCACATAGACCTGGACGTCGTCGATCGACGCGCTCGCCCCGTCGGGCAGCCGGATGTCCACCGAGCCGCCCCTCATGTCGAGTTCGATCACCACCACCGGGCCCGCGAACCGCGCCTTGGTGAGGTCGAGTTCGATCGAGCCCAGCCGGCGGACGAGGGCCAGGCGGGTGGGCACCGTCCACTCGCCGTGGCGTTTCAGCGAGCCGGCCCAGCCGCGCAGCTCCACCCGGTCGGCGGCGGAGGTGACGATGGCGCCCGGCCCGGGCAGGTCGCCGACCAGCCCGTCCAGCTCGCCCCGGGTCCGGGCATACGACACCTGGGACGAGCGCTGCTCGAACTCGTCGATGTCGATCAGCCCAAGCGCGACGGCGTTGTGCAGTCGCCGCATGGTGCCGTTGCGGTCGGCGTCGGAGACCCGCAATGCCACCATATCGCCGCCGGGATCCGTCATGTTCGCAATTTACCGCCCCCGGGACCGTCGCGAGCGTGCGTGTTTGTACGACGACACGCCGCTGCGGGCGGCATTCTGCGCACCCTCGCCCAGCAGGGGCTACCGGGCTGGGCGCTAGGCCAGGAAGTCGGGCGGCAGCGACTCGAACATCACCTTCGTCATCCGGACCGCGTATTCCGAGCTGCCGCCCCCGACGATCAGCGACGCGAACGCCAGGTCGCCGCGGTACCCGGCGAACCAGGAGTGCGATCCGCCCGGGAATTCGGCCTCACCGGTCTTCCCGTAGACGGCCCCGCAGCCGGCGATCTCCTTCGCGGTGCCATTGGTCACCACCAGCCGCATCATCGGCCGCAGGGCGTCCACCATCTTCGGGCTGATCGGGGTGGTGTCGCCCTGCACCGCGGTCGGTCGGCCCGCGATGAGCTGCGGCGTCGGCGTCTTGCCTGCCGCGACGGTGGCCGCCACGAGGGCCATGCCGAACGGGCTGGCCAGCACCTTGCCCTGGCCGAAACCGTCTTCGGTGCGCTCGGCGAGGTCGACTGTCGGGGGCACCGACCCGGTCACCGTAGTGATGCCGTCCACCTGATAGTCCAGCCCGATGCCGTACCGGCTGGCCGCCTGCGTCAGGCCCCGGGGCGGCATCTTGCTGCTGAGCTCGGCGAAGGTGGTGTTGCAGGAACTGGCGAACGCCCGCGACATCGGCACCACGCCGAGGTCGAAGCCGCCGTAGTTGGGGATGGTGCGGTGCCCGATGTCGAGGTGGCCCGGGCAGCCCAGCATGGTGTTGGGGGTGGCCATGTCGCGGTCGACGGCGGCGCCAGCGGTGACCATCTTGAACGTCGAACCCGGTGGGAACAGGCCGGTGGTGGCCACCAGGCCGTCGGCGTCGGCCCCGCCGTTCTGCGCGATCGCCAGGATCTCCCCGGTCGACGGCTTGATCACGACCATCATCGCCTTGCCGCCGCGGGTGTCCACCGCGCGCTGCGCGGCGTTCTGCACCACCCGGTCCAGCGTGATCGAGATCGACGGCGCCGGCGAACCCGCCACCTCGTGCAGCACCTCGACTTCGACGCCGTTCTGGTTGACGCTGACCACCCGCCAGCCCGCCTCGCCGTCGAGCTGGTCGACCACGGCCTTCTTCACCTCGGCCATGACCGCCGGGGCGAAATGCGGGTCGGTGGGCAGGATCTCGGGCTGAGGCGTGACGACGACGCCGGGCAGCCGGCCGATGGCCGGGAAGACCTTGTCGTTGTCGTCGGGGTGCAACGTCACCAGGTCCACCGGCTGAGTCGCCGAGCTGGCCTGCTCGGCGAGCAACTGCGGGTCGGCCAGCGTGCCGTTGAACGGGCGCAGGACGTCCACGATCGCGTGCGCCGTGCCGATCAGGGCGGCTCCGGATCCGGCCTGGGTGGCGTCCAGCGTGTAGTGGTACAGGTAGCCGGGCACCAGCACGTCGGTGCCGCCGAGCTCGTTGACCGAGGCGCGCCGCGGCGCGTCGGCGCGCAAGGCGAACGTCTGGTGCTCGCCAAGTTTGGGGTGCAGGCCGGTGGTGGTCCACCGGACCTCCCAGCGGCCTTCGTCGCGCGCCATCTTCAGCTGGCCGTCATAGGTCCAGGTCCGGTTCTTGGGCAGGTGCCAGGTGAAGCGGTAGCCGACCGTGCCGGTGTCCTCGGCGTACTTGGCGTTGAGGATCTGCGTGTCGAGGTGGCTCGCCTGCAGCCCCGCCCACGCGGCGTTGAGCGCTTCGCGGGCCTCGTTGGGGTTGTCGCTGAGTTGGGCGGCCGTGGCGGTGTCGCCGATCGCCAGGGCGGCGAAGAACTTTTCGGCCGCCGGGCCGGGGCCGTCGGGTCGCGGGGTGCACCCGGACGTCGCGACGGCCGCGACGAGCAACCCGGCCGCCACGATTACCAGTGGGGTTTTTGTGACCATTGGTACAGATGTTATGAAGCTCGGCTGCGGCACCGGGGTCGACACACCGAGATCGGACCGTGATGTAACGCGGGCGTTCCGCCGAGTGCGCGGCGACCGCCCAGCGCCCGGGACCCCGGGCGTTCGGCGGCAAGCGGGTCAGTCCAGCAACACCGTCGCGAAGGTGCCCACCTCGGCGAAGCCGACCCGGGCGTACGCGGCGCGAGCCACCGTGTTGAAGCTGTTCACGTAGAGGCTGGCGGTGCGCCCGCTGCCGACGATCACCGCGGCCACCGTCGCGGTCCCTGCGGTGCCGAGGCCAAGGCCCCGCCACTCGGGGTGCACCCATACGCCCTGGATCTGCCCGACGCCCGGCGACTGCGAGCCCACCTCGGCCTTGAAGACGACCTGGCCCTGTTCGAAGCGGGCCCACGCGCGGCCCGCCGCGATGAGGCTGGCCACCCGGCGCCGGTATCCCCGGCCGCCGTCGCCGATGCGGGGGTCGACGCCCACCTCGCCGATGAACATGTCCACCGCGGCCACCAGGTAGGCGTCCAGCTCGTCCGGCCGGACCTGCCGCACCCCGGTGTCGATGTCGCAGTTGGGGTGGCGCGACAGCGCCAGCAACGGCTGGTGATCGCGCACGTCCCGGGCCGGGCCCCACGCCGACTCGAGCCGTTCCCACATCCGCATCACCAGATCGGCCCGGCCGACCAGGGAGGAACAACGGCGGGCTCCGCCCATCGCCTCGTCGGCGAAGGCGTCCATGTCCGCCGGAGTGCCCCGCAGCGGAATCAGGTTGGCGCCGGCGAAGCACAGCGACTCGTCCGCGCCGCGCAGGGTCCACAGTTCCCCGCCGATGGAGTTGGGGTCGATGCCGTGATCCGCCACCCGGGCCGCGACCATGCACGACCCGACCGGATCCTCGTCGAACACCCGCCAGACGGCGGCGGCGTCACGCACCACCGACACCCGTCGCTCGCCGACAAGGCGGAAGAGGGGCGGAGCCGACATCTGGCGAACTCTCTGTGCTGCGAACTAAAGGACCGGGAAATCGGACCCCATCAGCTTACGGTCACGATCGGCGAACCGCTTGATGTTGTGTCAGGACCGTGATCGGTTCCCATCTCCGATGCCAGCCGCATGGCCTCCTCGATGAGTGTCTCGACGATCTGCGCTTCGGGCACGGTCTTGATCACCTCGCCGCGAACGAAGATCTGTCCCTTGCCATTTCCCGACGCGACGCCCAGGTCGGCCTCGCGCGCCTCGCCGGGGCCGTTCACCACGCAGCCCATCACGGCGACCCGCAGCGGGACGTCGAGGCCGTCCAGCCCGGCGGTGACCGCGTTGGCCAGGGTGTAGACGTCGACCTGGGCGCGCCCGCAGGACGGGCAGGACACGATCTCCAGACCGCGCGGCCGCAGGTTCAGCGACTCGAGGATCTGGATGCCGACCTTGACCTCTTCGACCGGCGGCGCGGAGAGCGACACGCGAATGGTGTCGCCGATCCCCCGCGACAGCAGCGCACCGAAGGCGACCGCGGACTTGATGGTGCCCTGGAACGCCGGACCGGCCTCGGTCACGCCCAGGTGCAGCGGGTAGTCGCACTGCGCGGCCAGCTGCTCGTAGGCGGCGACCATCACGACCGGGTCGTTGTGCTTGACGCTGATCTTGATGTCACCGAAGCCGTGCTCCTCGAACAGCGAGGCCTCCCACAGCGCGGATTCGACCAGCGCCTCGGGGGTGGCCTTGCCGTACTTCTCCATGAACCGCTTGTCCAGCGAGCCGGCGTTGACGCCGATGCGGATCGGGATGCCGGCCGCGGCCGCCGCCTTGGCGACCTCGCCGACCCGGCCGTCGAATTCCTTGATGTTGCCGGGGTTAACCCGCACCGCGGCGCAGCCGGCGTCGATGGCGGCGAAGATGTACTTCGGCTGGAAGTGGATGTCGGCGATCACCGGGATCTGGCTGTGCCGCGCGATCTCGGCGAGCGCGTCGGCGTCCTCCTGACGCGGGCAGGCCACCCGCACGATGTCGCAGCCGGCGGCGGTCAGTTCGGCGATCTGCTGCAGCGTCGTGTTGACGTCGTGGGTCTTGGTGGTGCACATGGACTGCACCGAAATCGGATGGTCGCTGCCGACGCCGACATCGCGCACCATGAGTTGGCGCGTCTTGCGGCGGGGGGCGAGCGTGGGCGCCGGGGCGTCCGGCATGCCCAGGCCAACGGACACTTGTTTTCCTTCTCTCGTTACTGGAAGAGCCTGATCGGGTTGACCAGATCAGCGGTCACGGTCAGCAACATGTACCCGACCACGAACACCAGCACCACGTAGGTGGCGGGCATCAGCTTGAGGTAGTTCACCGGTGCGGCCGCGACCATGCCGCGCGCCGACCGGACGAGGTTGCGGATCTTTTCGAACGTCGCGATGGCGATGTGGCCGCCGTCGAACGGCAGCAACGGCACCAGGTTGATCGCGCCCAGGATGAGGTTCAGCTGGGCCAGGAAGAACCAGAACGCCACCCAGAGCCCATGGTCGACGGTGTCGCCGCCGATGATGCTGGCGCCGACCACGCTCATCGGGGTCTGCGGGTCGCGCTGTCCACCGCCGATGGCGTGCACCAGGGCGCCCACCTTGGTGGGGATGGTGACGAGCGCCTTGCCCACCTCGCCGGTCAGGTCCCAGGTGAACGCGAACGTCGCCGGCACGGCGGAGAACACCCCGTAGTGCGTGGGTGCGAGCTTGACGGCGGCGACGCCGATGGCGCCGACCGTCGACGGCGCCGCCTGACCGCCCTGCCCGGTGGGCCCGTTCGTCAAGAAGCGCTGGGTGGGCGTGACGTCGACGTAGGTGGTGATCGTGTTGCCGCCACGCTCGACGACGACCGGGACGGTGCCGTGCATCTTGCGGATCGCGGCGGCCATGTCCTCGAAGGTGGACACCTGGGTGTCGCCGACCTTGACCACGACGTCGCCCGCGCGGATCCCGGCCAGCGCGGCCGGACCGGGGCCGGTGCAGTCCGCGATCTTGCCGGGGGCCACTTCCGGTGCGACACAAGCGGTTTCGCCGACGACCGCCCTGGTCGGCGGATGCAGGTTCGGCAAGCCCCAGATCAGGGCGATGCCGTAGATCAGCACCAGGCAGATGACGAAGTTCATGCCCGGCCCGGCGAACAGCACCGCGACGCGCTTCCACGTGTCCTGCTTGAACATCGCGCGGTCGGTTTCGTCGGGCGCCAGCTCCTCGACCGAGGTCATCCCGGCGATGTCGCAGAAGCCGCCCAGCGGCACGGCCTTGAGGCCGTACTCGGTCTCGCCGCGCCGCGTCGACCACAGCGTGGGGCCGAACCCGACGAAATAGCGGCGCACCTTCATGCCGGTGGCGCGGGCGACCCACATGTGGCCGCACTCGTGCAGGGCCACCGAGATCAGGATGGCGAGGGCGAACAGCACAATGCCGATAACGAACATCATCTTCGCTGCAGGACCTTTCTCACACCATTCCGGAGGCGTTGACGGACGCCTCGGTGGGCCGTGCGTGTGCGACGGCGCGTTGCGCCCGCTCCCGCGCCCAGCGCTGCGCGTCTAGTACCTCATCCACGTTAGCGGGTGGAACCGCCCATTGGTCCGCGGCGTGCAGCACGTCCGCGATGGTTTTGACGATGGCGGGGAACCCGATGCGGCCTTGCAGGAACGCCTCGGCGGCTTCCTCGTTGGCCGCGTTGTACACGGCGGTCATGCAGCCGCCCGTCCGGCCGGCGTACCGGGCCAGCTCGACGGCTGGGAAAACTTCGCTGTCCAACGGCTCGAATTCCCAGCTAGAGGCGGTGCGGAAGTCGCAGGGGGCCGCCGCCCCCGGAACCCGGGCCGGCCAGCCCAGGGCCAGCGAGATGGGCAGCTTCATGTCCGGGGGGCTGGCCTGGGCGATGGTCGACCCGTCCACGAAGGTGACCATCGAATGAACAATCGATTGGGGGTGCACGACGACCTCGATGCGGTCGTAGGCGATGCCGAACAGCAGGTGCGTTTCGATGAGTTCGAGGCCTTTGTTGACCAGCGACGCCGAGTTCAGGGTGTTCATCGGGCCCATCGACCACGTCGGGTGCGCTCCGGCCTGCTCCGGGGTGACGCCCTCGAGCTGAGCGGCGCTCCAGCCGCGGAATGGCCCGCCGGAGGCCGTCAGCACCAGCTTCGCGACCTCCTCGGGGGCGCCGCCGCGCAGGCACTGCGCCAGCGCGGAGTGTTCGGAGTCGACGGGCACGATCTGACCCGGACGCGCCGCGTCGAGGACCAGCGGCCCACCTGCCACCAGGGATTCCTTGTTGGCCAGCGCCAGCCGGGCGCCCGATTCCAGCGCCGCCAGCGTCGGCCGCAGGCCTAGCGCGCCCACCAGCGCGTTGAGCACGACGTCGGCCTCGGTGTCCTGGATCAGGCGGGTCACCGCCTCAGGGCCGCGGTAGGGAACGTCGGCGATCTGCGCCGCGCGTTCGTCGGCGACGGCGACGTTGGTGACGCCGGTTTCGGCGCGCTGCCGCTGCAGAATGTCCAGATTCGCGCCGCCCGCGGCCAGGCCGACCACCTCGAAGCGGTCCGGATTGGCCGCCATCACCTCCAGCGCCTGGGTGCCGATCGAGCCGGTGCTGCCCAGCACCAGCACGCGCAGGCGGCCCTCGGGCGTCGCGATTGTCACCCACTCATTGTGCCTGCTCGGTCCCGCGACGGGTGTGCCAGAATCTCCCTACCAGCCGATCACGAAAGGGACTCACCGTGGCCAGTACCGAGGTGGAACAGTTCACCGGCGTCGACACCGTTGAGGTGCCTTCGGCGGCGTGGGGCTGGAGCCGGATCAATCACCGCACCTGGCACATCACCGGCCTGGTCATCTTCGGGTTCCTGCTGGCGATGCTGCGCGGCAACCACGTGGGCCACGTCGAGAACTGGTTCCTGATCGGCTTCGCCGCGTTGGTGCTCGTCGTCCTCGTCCGCGACCTGTGGGGCCGCCGGCGCGGCTGGATCAGGTAGTCGCCGCCCTAACGTTTCGCCCGGCGATACCGGGCGCCGCCGACCACGAGGGCCGTCAGTGCGAGCGCGGCCACCGCCCACGGCCAAACCCCGTGTTGATGCACCCAGCCGGCCAACGCCCCCTGAACGCGCCCGGCGGCCGTGATAACCGCATCCCGCGGGTCCGCGTTGGCGCCCAACAGGCGCACCTCGTAAGCGCCGTAGTAGCAGACGTACACACCGACCAGCACCAGCAGCGCGCCGCTGATTCGGTCGACGATCGGCAGGATGCGCCGCAGGTGGTCGACCATCGCCGAGCTCGCGGTGGCCGCGGCCACCGCGAGGACGCCGACGACCAGCGTCAGGCCGCCGATGTAGGCGAGGTAGATCGCTACGGCCGTGACGATCGATCCGCCCCGCAGGCCCGCCGCGGTGACCGCCAGAAACGGTCCGACGGTGCAGGAGAGCGAGGCGATCGCGTAGCTGACGCCGTAGGAGTACATGGAGCCGAGCCGAACCGTGGGCGCCCACCGCGGGCCCACCGGCCGCGGGGTGAGCGCCGACAGCCCCCGGCCGGACAGCAGCCAACCGCCGAGCGCTACGAGAATCACGCCGACGATCACCGTGGCGTACGGCACGTACCGCTGCACGGTGCTCGCGGCCGACACCGTCAGCACGCCGAACGAGCCGAACACCGTCAGGAAGCCGAGCGCCATGCCCGCGGTGGCCGCCAGCGCCCGTCCGGCCGCGGCCAACCCCTTCCGCTGGCCCCGCACCACCAGCAGGAGGTACGCGGGCAGCATGGCAAACCCACACGGGTTCAGGGCCGCCACCAGCCCGGCGGCGAAGGCCAGGCCGACGAGACCCTGATCCATCAGGACCTCAGCGCGGCAACCCGGTCAGACAACTCCTGCTGTGGCATCGCCGAAGTCGGGTTGTTCACGAACGTCGAGCTGCCGTCCGCGCGGTAGAACACGTAGGCAGGCTGCCAAGGGACGTTGTAGCGAGCCCAGATCGCGCCATCGGTGTCGTTGAGGTTGGTGAAGTTCAGGTTGTACTTGGCGACGAAGTTCTGCATCGCCGCGACGTCCGAATGGGCCGCGACGCCTACGAAGGTGACGCCGGGGTTGGCGGCCGCGACCTGGCTCACGCCCGGGGCCTCGGCGTTGCAGAACGGGCACCACGGCGTCCAGAACCACAGCACCGCGGGCTTGCCCTGCAGGCTGGCACCGTTGAACGGCGCACCGCTCAGGGTCGTCCCGGTGAATTGCAGGCGGTCGTCGGCGGCCGCCGAGCGCGGTGCGCCGGTGAGTCCGAATATCAGAGCGGAGGCGAAAAGGGCCGCGGCCAACAGCCTGAGCGGAGTCAAGAACCGAACAATCATGGCGTCACCTCGTTTGCTGGTGTTATGCCTGATAGACGTGCGGGGCGCCGCCCGGGTTCACCCTTCGGCGGCCAGCTGTCCGCAGGCCCCGGCCAAACCGCCCGCGCTCCAGCTACCCGCCTTCGGCGGCCAGCTGTCCGCAGGCGGCGCTGATCTCGCGGCCGCGGGTGTCCCGCACCGTGCACGACACCCCGTGCGCCCGCACCCGGCGGACGAACTCCCGCTCCGCCGCCTTGGGGCTGGCGTCCCACTCGCTGCCGGGGGTCGGGTTGAGCGGGATCAGGTTCACATGCACCAGCGGGCCGAGCACCCGATGCAGGCGTTTGCCCAGCAGGTCGGCGCGCCACGGCTGGTCGTTGACGTCGCGGATCAGCGCATACTCCACCGACACCCGGCGGCCGGTGACGTCGGCGTAATAGCGGGCGGCGTCGAGCGCCTCGGCTATCTTCCACCGGTTGTTGACCGGCACCAGCGTGTCGCGTAATTCGTCGTCGGGCGCGTGCAACGACAGCGCCAGCGTCACCCCGAGCCGCTCGTCGGCGAGTTTGCGGATGGCCGGGGCCAGGCCGACGGTGGATACCGTGACCGAGCGGGCCGAGATGCCGAAGCCGTGCGGCGGCGCTTCGGTGATGCGACGCACCGCGGCCACCACCCGCGCGTAGTTGGCCAGCGGCTCCCCCATGCCCATGAACACGACGTTGGAGAGCCGGTCGCCGAAATCGTCCCGCAGGGCCACCGCGGCGGAGCGGACCTGCTCCAGGATCTCCGCGGTGGACAGGTTGCGGGTCAGCCCCCCCTGCCCCGTCGCGCAGAACGGGCAGGCCATGCCGCAGCCGGCCTGTGAGGAGATGCACACGGTGTTGCGCTGCGGGTAGCGCATCAGCACCGACTCGAACGTGGTCCCGTCGGTGCCGCGCCACAACGTCTTTCGGGTCTGCCCGGCATCGCAGGTGACCTCGGCGGCCGAGGTGAGCAGGTGCGGGAACATCGCATCGGCGATCCGGTTCCGCACGGCCGCGGGCAGGTCGGTCATCTCGCGCGGGTCGGCGATCAGGCGGCCGTAGTACTGATGCGCGAGCTGCTTGGCGCGGAACGCCGGCAGTCCGAGTTCGGCCACGGCCGAGGCGCGCCCGTCCGCGTCGAGGTCGGCCAGGTGCCGCGGCGGCTTGCTGGGGCGGGGTTCGGTGAAGACCAGTTGTTGGACCATGTCCAGTCCAGTATCGGCCCTTCTCAGGGCACGAGTGTCAGCACCGTCCACGCGGCGACCGCCGACGGGAGCACGCCGTCCAGCCGGTCCATCAGGCCGCCGTGGCCGGGCAGTAGTCGGCCCATGTCCTTGATGCCCAGGTCGCGCTTGATCTGCGACTCGACCAGATCGCCAAGCGTGCAGGTCAGCACCAGGATCACGCCCAGCACCGCCCCGATCCACAGCGGCTTGCGCGCCAGGAAGGTCGCGGTCAGGATCGCCGCGGTGATTCCGAAGACGAGCGAACCGGCGAAACCCTCCCACGATTTCTTCGGGCTGATCGCGGGCACCATCGGGTGCTTGCCGAACAGGACCCCGACGGCGTAGCCGCCCACGTCGGAGGCGACGACGGTGACCATCAGGCAGAACACCCGGCCGGCGCCGTCCTTGGGGTAGACGAGCATGGCGCCGAAGGAGGCGAACAGCGGCACCCACGCGGCCAGGAACACCGTCGCGGAGGCGTCGCGCAGGTAGTTGGCCGACGGGGACCCGGCGAAGGGCTCGGGTCGCTTGCTGTTGTCCTGCATGAACAGGCGCCAGACGTTGCACACCACCACCGTGCCGCCGAAGCCGGCCAGGGCGCCGGCGGCGTGGAACGGCCACGTCAGCCAGACGGTGGCCTGACCGCCGATCAGCAACGGGATCAGCGGGATGACGTATCCGGCCTCGCGCAGCCGTCGCACCACCTCATGGGTGGCGACGGGGATGGCGATCGCGACGATCGCCACCCAGAAGCGGGGGGCGAAGACCAGCGTCACGATGAGCACGCCACCGATCCCGGCGCCGACCGCGATGGCCGCCCGCAGGTCGCGTCCCGCGCGGGAGGTCGTCTTGGCCGGCTGCGCGGTCTTCTTGCCCTCACGCGCCGGCTCGTCGGGCGTGCTGGCTGCGCCGGTGGTTGCCACGGACCCGGGTGAACTTAGCTGCTGAGCGGCCGCTAGACCTCCAGCAGCTCGCCTTCTTTGTGCTTGACCAGGTCTTCGATCTGGGTGATGTACTGGTGCGTCGTCTTGTCCAGGTCCTTCTCGGCGCGACCGACCTCGTCCTCGCCGGCCTCGCCGTCCTTGCGGATGCGGTGCAACTCCTCCATCGCCTTGCGGCGGATGTTGCGCACCGACACCTTGGCGTCCTCGCCCTTGCCCTTGGCCTGCTTGACCAGCTCGCGGCGACGCTCCTCGGTGAGCTGGGGCACCGCCACCCGGATCAGGGTGCCGTCGTTGGTGGGATTGACGCCCAGATCGGAGTTGCGGATCGCGGTCTCGATCGCGCCCACCTGACCGGCTTCGTAGGGCTTGATCACGACTAGCCGGGCCTCCGGGACGTTGATGCTGGCCAGCTGCGTGATGGGGGTGGTGGCGCCGTAGTAATCGATGGCGATCCGGGAGAACATGCCCGGATTGGCGCGGCCGGTTCGAATGGTTGACAAGTCGTCACGGGCGACCGCTACGGCCTTCTCCATTTTCTCTTCCGCGTCGAAGAGAGCCTCGTCAATCATTGCGCCGCTCCTTTCCCCCGCAACCGGGAGGTGCCCCCACATCACTGCGTTCTGCATCGTCGCCAGGGCGAATCATCGTTCGCGCTTCCCCTCAGGTGGTGACCAGTGTCCCGATTTTCTCACCGGCGACCGCGCGGGCGATATTCCCATTGGTCAGCAGGTTGAACACCAGGATCGGCATGCCATTGTCCATGCACAGGCTGAACGCGGTGGCATCGGCCACCCGCAGCCCCCGGTCGATGACCTCGCGGTGACTGATCGCGGCGATCAGCTCGGCTTCGGGGTTCACCCGCGGGTCCTCGGTGAACACCCCGTCGACCGCCTTGGCCATCAGGACGACGTCCGCGCGGATCTCCAGCGCGCGCTGCGCGGCCGTGGTGTCGGTGGAGAAGTACGGCAGCCCCATGCCGGCCCCGAAGATCACCACACGACCCTTCTCCAGGTGGCGGACGGCGCGCAGCGGCAGGTAGGGCTCGGCGACCTGCCCCATGGTGATCGCGGTTTGGACACGGGTGACGATGCCCTCCTTTTCCAGGAAGTCCTGCAGCGCGAGGCTGTTCATGACCGTGCCGAGCATGCCCATGTAGTCCGAGCGCGTGCGTTCCATGCCGCGCTGCTGCAGTTGCGCGCCCCGGAAGAAGTTGCCGCCGCCGATGACGACGGCGACCTGGACACCGTCGCGAACCACCTCGGCTATCTGGCGGGCCACCCGCGCCACGACGTCGGGGTCGAGGCCGACCTGGCCGCCGCCGAACATTTCGCCGCCGAGTTTGAGCAGGACTCGGGAGTATTTGGGCCGGGGTCGCGGCTGCCCGGCAGCTGATCCATTCTCCGTCGCCGTGGGCTCCCCGGACTCCGTCATCAGGCTCCTCGCATGAGAGTGCCATCCCGGGGTGACGTCTCCGGAACGGCATTTCACATCCTGCCTCATCGCAGCACAACGCGGCGTCGGCGGGGTGCATTATGCGCAGAGTTGGCGATTGCGACGGCTTTTCGCGGCTGTCGGCCCAGGTGAGGCCGCCCGATCCGGCGGTTTCACCACCGCCGGGCCGCGAATGTTTGAGCGGTACCCGGCAGGGGGAATCCGCACCATCGCGGTGGGGATTTCACGGTCTTGAGAAGCAAGGGCCAGCCTCATCGCATGACCGGGCCGGTCGCCTTGGCGATCGGCAGTGAGCGCGGAACGCTCAGGTACGCCTACGAGGAGGAACTGATCCATGGCGGACAACAACTCGGGACCTGCTGAAGCCGTCAAGGGCGTCGTTGAGGACGTCAAGGGCAAGGCTAAGGAGGCCGTCGGCGCGGTGACGGGTCAAGACGACCTCACCCGCGAGGGCCAGGCCCAGCAGGACAAGGCTGAAGCCCAGCGCGACGCGGCGAAGAAGGAAGCCGAGGCCGAGGCGGCCCGCGGCGGCGCCGAGGCCGCTGAGCAGCGCCAGAAGGCCAATCAGTAGCTTGCTGGGAGGATGGGTCCGGTCTGTGAAAACGGACCGGGCCCATCGGCTTTTTCGGGATGGGACGGGCGGATCCGGTTAGCCAGGCCGGTATGGTCGCCGGCTAATTCAACACAGTTTGCATAATTTCGCGGCGAGCGGGTAATCACCGCTGCGCTTGCAGACATCTCCCTGAGGTGCCTACGGGCCAGGGAACCCACACGAAGTTTGGGGGAGATGTCCTTGGACGTACTAGTGCTGACCGACGCGGATGACTTCGATCGCGCTCTGCCGCCGCTGAATTCGTTCGCGCGAATCATGCGGCGAGCGCCCCTCACCGGTGACGGCCACAGCCCTCGCCATTCCGGCGACGTCGCCATTGTCGATGCTCGTGGCGACCTTGCGGCGGCCCAGACCGCCTGCCGCCGCCTGACGACGGACACTCCCGCCACCGCGGTGGTGGCAGTGGTGTCGCGAGCAGACGAGGTGACGGTCGACGGCGAGTGGAACGTTGACGACGTCATGCCACCCGGTACTGACGCCGGTGAACTACAGGAACGGCTGGGACGGGCGATCGCTCACCGGCGCAGCGCAATCAACGGCAGCCTGAAGTTCGGTGCCCTGCTATTGCACCCGACCAGCCTCGCCGGGTCGCTGGAAGGCAAGGACCTGGGTCTGACGCTGACCGAGTTCAAATTGCTGAGTTTCCTTGTGCAGCATGCCGGTCGGCCGTTTACCCGCACGCGGCTGATGCACGAGGCGTGGGGCTACGACTGCAACGGCCGAGTCCGTTCGGTCGATGTCCATATCCGGCGCCTGCGCGCCAAGCTTGGGTCCCGGCATCAATCGATGGTCGACACGGTCCGCGGCGTGGGGTACATGGCGACGACTCCCCCGCACCCGGAATGGATCATCAGCGACGAGCCGACGACGCTGACGGGGGCCACACCGGCGCAGTGAAAACCCCTGCGCCCGAGGCGGTTCGCGTCAGCCGAAGAGCGGAAACGCGCGCTTGCGCGCGAGCGCGTCCATCCCTTCCTGGATGGCGTCCTGGACCTCGCGGTACTTGCGCTCGACGTAGGCGCCGTCTTCGGCACGCTCGGGGTCGTGGTCGACTTTTACGGCCGGCATGAACCTGGTCCTGATCTTGGCCGGCAGCGGCAGCTGCGGCAGCGCCGCCGGCGCGATCCCCCACGGCAGTGAGATCGCCAGCGGGAACACCTTGAGGCGCAGCAGGCGGTCCAGCTGTAACGCCTTGGACAGCTTGTCGCCGCGGATCAGCACCGGCATAGCGTCGGCGCCGCCGACGGTGGCGATCGGCACGATCGGCACACCGGCCCGAATCGCCATCTTCACGAATCCTTTTCGGCCCGCGAGGTTGGCTTGGTCGCGCTCGGTCCAGGGGCGCAGCGAATCCACTTCCCCGCCGGGCCACAGCGCGACGTCACGCCCCTCGGCCAGGGCGGTCGCGATCGCGTCGGGGGCCGCCGGCAGCACACCCATCGAACGGAAGTACCGGCCGATCACCGGTATCGCCATCAACGCGTCATGCGCCGTGCCGTGCAGTGGACGATCCTGCCCGAAACGCCGCCACCACTGCAGACCCACGGTCCAGGCGTCCCAGACGAAGGGAGCGCCGGAGTGGATGCCCACCAGTAGCGCCGGCGGCGCCGGAATATTTTCCCAACCGTCGATTTCCATTCGAAACCAATAGTCCACCAGCACGTTCCACAGATATTTCTGCCGCTGCAGAGTGGTCTCGTCCTGGCCGCTGAGATCCCACCTACCGGCGCGCTCGGCGACCCAGCCGCTGACTCCGCCGTCCTGGCCGCTGCGCCGCTCCTCCATCGTCGCCCGCGCCTCTTCGGCGTTCAGCTTCGCCTGTTCGCGTACTTCGGCTGGCCTGTGATCCGGGTTACTCATGGGTGCGGTGTACCCGATTCGCGCGCGCACGATTCAACTCCCGCCCCCAAATGCGGAACTCCCCGCGTCGCACGCGACGCGGGGAGATTTCCGCAAGCCGGATCAGGTGTGGGCCGGGGCCGGCGGAGCACCCGGTGCCGGGCTGGCATTCGGGGCGGCGCCAGGCGCCGAGCCACCCTGCACATTCGACGTCCACATCAAGATGTCCTGCATCCCGTCGTTGTAGACGACGCCGTTCGGCGGCGCGCCCGTCACGTCGAAGTACAGCGTTCCGGTCGACTCGTTACCCTGCGCGATCGGCGCGGGGTTAAGGCCGTTGGGGGCCCCGACCTTGTCGATCACCCGGTAGTTCTGGCCGTTCGGGCCGCGGGCGATGAAGTCGTTGACCATCGGGGTCACGAGCCCACCGTCCGACCGGGCGGTAACGTCGGCCTGGTAGAGCGTTCCCTTGGGCGTGTAGCCCGGAATCGCGACGTTGCTCGGCTGCAGGTTGCTCACCGTGTAGTTGGTGATCAGCGGCCCGTCGACGAGTTGCTCGCTGGTGCCGAAGCCTTGGATGTTGGGCGGCGCGGCGGCAGCCGTCGACGCGGCGAAAACGCTTGCCACCGCTATACCCCCGGCCGCGGCGGCTGTCTTGATGGCCCTCTTGGTGACCTTCATTGCTCATTCCTTTCGTGTTGAACAATCGCCCCCCGTAAGGGCAATACACACACGAATCGCAAATAGCCATTCGCCTTCCGGCCTAAACATGTGAATCCGCCGAATGGCGGAATTAACGCAGGTTAGCTGGTGAAAAGCGGTTCGTTTGTTGGACAGCACCTTTCGCATCAGCTTTTAACATCCGTATCGATATTCACGCCGGGTCACTGGCGCAACGCGAGCGATTAGCCCCCGCCCCGGCGGGTAGTCGGAGCGGGACTGAACCGACGAGGACGAAAGGAGCCGTCGATGGAACGCGGAAGCTCCAAGCACAGCCCGCGCGAGGACGACGAACTCAAGCACGAATTGGACGGCACGCTGCGCGGAAACCGGCCCAGTCGCGCCGAGGAGTGGCGTGATGCCGAGCCCCGGCCGACGACGACCCCGACGTTCCCACGGCGGGCCCGGTGACGCGCGAGCCGTAAAACCCGCGAGCCGTTTGCTCGCAACAATTCTCGAACACGAATAGAGGAAACAGATGGGCTTTGCGCCTCAACAACAATCACCTCCTGGCGTCCAGGCCGAGATGAACCCGGTTCCCGACTGCGGCGAAAACAGTTACCGGGGCTCGGGAAAGCTCACGGGTAAAAAGGCGATCATCACCGGGGGCGACAGCGGCATCGGCCGCGCGGTCGCGATCGCCTTCGCCCGGGAGGGCGCCGACGTGCTGATCTCCTACCTCAATGAGGACGACGACGCTCGCGACGTCGCCCGCCACGTGGAGGGTGCCGGGCGAAAATGCGTGCTGGTTTCCGGCGACCTGTCCGACGCCGCGCATTGCCGCGTCGTCGTGGATCGAGCCGTCGAAGAGTTCGGCGGCATCGACATTCTGGTCAACAATGCCGCATACCAGATGATGCACAAAAGCCTCGACGAAATCAGCGACGAGGAATGGGATTACACGTTCCGGCTCAACGTCGGCGCGTACTTCCATCTCGCCAAGGCGGCCGTGCCGCACATGAAGGCCGGCGCCTCGATCATCGGTAGTTCATCGGTCAACTCCGACACGCCCAACCCCACCCTGGCACCCTACGCGGCAACCAAGGCCGCCATCGCGAACTTCTCGGCCAGCCTCGCTCAGCTGCTGGGCGAGAAGGGGATTCGGGTCAACAGCGTGGCTCCCGGCCCGATTTGGACACCGCTGATTCCGTCGACCATGCCGCCGGACAGCGTCGAATCGTTCGGTGAGAACACGCCGCTGGGCCGCGCGGGACAACCCGCGGAGCTCGCCCCCATCTATGTGCTGTTGGCCTCCGACGACGCGAGTTACATCTCCGGCGCGCGGGTGGCCGTTACCGGAGGCCGACCAATTCTCTAGCGCAGCAAGCTCTTAGGAGCGGTCAGGAGCCGCGGTTTTCACCCAGCTCGTCGACGATCGGGCTCTGGACACCGATGTCCTTCGCGCCTTCGGCGAGCCCGGGCTTGGTGTGGGTGCGACGCGCCGCGGCCTTGTCTCCGTCCTGGGTGTCGCGATCGTCGGCGATGGTGACGGACGCGGCGACCTGGGTGGCGTTGTTGTAGGTCTCGGGCGGGATGCCCCGCAGCGCGCGAATCGTGTTGTCGTCGCAGCCATTGCGGCCGGCGGCGGCAAGCAGATCCTGCTTGTTCGCCGGAAAGTCCACATCGCTCAGGCATTGACGCAGCTGACTTTGGGTGGTGGACGCAACCATGGCTGTCGGAATGCCCGCAAGCCGGGGACCTAAACGGGGCCGAGGGGTGCGGTCTCGGTCACATCGGCGCGGCCGCGGTCCTCAGCGGCCGCGGACCCGGCGATTGTGCTTCTTGATCGCGTCGACCAGCTCCGCTTTGCTCATCGTGGACCTTCCCCGGACGTCGAGTCGGCGCGCCAGCTCCAGCAGATGCTTCTTGCTTGCGTTCGCGTCCACCCCCTCGGCGGACTCACCGGAGGCTCGCGGACCACCCCTCTCGGCGCGCTCGTCCGACGGACCCTTCTTTTCTTTGGGCTCCCAATGGTCGCCGACCTTTTCGAAACTGTGCTTGAGGGCGGAATAGGCCACCCGGTGGGCGCGCTCTTGGCTACCGTATTCGTCGGCGGCCGCGTCATGCGTCTTGGCGAACGTGCGTTGCGCTTTGGCGTTCGAGCGCCGCAAAGTGGTGATTGCCGCCCGGTCATCGGGGTAACCGACCAGCGGCGACACGTCACGCGCACCCGAGGAGGATTC
>NZ_LZJA01000034.1:0-15029 GCF_001666785.1 Mycobacterium sp. E3305
GTGCCCCGACCGGTGTGCCCGATGACGAGCCCGACGGGGACGGCGATCAGGGCCGAGGCGCCGACCGCGACGGCGGTGTACTCCAGATGCTCCAGGATGCGCGCCGCGAGCCCGACCGGACCCGTCCAGTTGTCGGCGGTCAGCAGAAAGGAGACGGCCCGCGCCACGAAGTTCATCGCGCGCCCCCCACGATCGGGGCGACCACCGACCGCCGTCGCGGTCGGCGCCTCGGCCCTGATCGCCGTCCCCGTCGGGCTCGTCATCGGGCACACCGGTCGGGGCACCCTGCTGGTGGTCGGTGCGGTCAACGGGCTCCGCGCACTGCCGACCCTCGGTGTGCTCTTGCTCGGCACGCTGCTGTTCGGGCTGGGCCTCGGGCCGCCCCTGGTCGCGCTGATGCTGCTGGGGGTGCCGGCGCTGCTGGCCGGCACCTATGCGGGCATCGCCAACGTCGAGCCGACCGTGGTCGACGCCGCGCGCGCGATGGGCATGACGGAGGCCCGGGTGCTGTGGGTGGAGGCGCGCAACGCGCTGCCGTTGATCCTGGGCGGGTTGCGCAACGCGACGCTGCAGGTGGTCGCGACCGCGACGGTTGCGGCCTACGCCAGCCTCGGCGGGCTCGGCCGCTACCTCATCGACGGAATCAAGGAGCGCGAGTTCCACCTCGCCCTGGTCGGTGCCTTAATGGTGGCCGCCTTGGCGCTCGCGCTCGACGGGCTGCTGGCGTTGGCGGTGTGGGTCTCGATGCCGGGCACCGGTCGACTGCGCCACACTTATCGGACACTTCCCTCGCGCATCGCGGGCACGATTTACGGTAGGTGAGTGAACGCAGATTCCTCTGATTCGACTCGGCGCGTGTGGCAGGCGATGCTCACTTGGCGTGCACAGGACGTATCGCGGATGGAATCGGTACGAATCCAGGTGTCCGGCAAGAGGATCAAGGCCAATGGCCGCATCGTCGCGGCCGCCACCGAAACCAACCCGGCGTTCGGCGCGTACTACGACCTGCAGACCGACGAGACCGGCGCCACCAAGCGCCTCGGCATGACGGTCACGCTGGCCGAACGCGAACGGGTGTTGTCCATCGCCCGCGACGAAGAGAACATGTGGCTGGTCACCGACCATCAGGGCGAGCACCGCGCGGCGTACAACGGCGCCCTCGACTGCGACGTGGTGTTCAGCCCGTTCTTCAACGCGTTGCCCATCCGGCGGCGCGGCTTGCATGAACAGGCGGACTCGGTGACGCTGCCGGTGGTCTACGTCAACCTGCCCGACATGTCCATCACGCCGGACATCGTGAGCTACACGAGCTCCGGCGGCACAGAAGGCATCAAGCTGCGCTCCCCGGTCGCCGACACCGTCGTCAGTGTCGACGAAGAGGGGTTCATCGTCGACTATCCAGGCTTGGCAGAGCGGATCTGATCACCCCGCCCGCCCGGCCGGCGGCGGCCAATTCCTCGCGCCAGTTCTCGGCGCCGATGATGACGTGGAAGATGTCCGAACGCGGGAAGCTGTCGTAACGCGTCCGGGCGGCGTGGCCGGCCTCGACGAGTTCGGCCACCGTATTGTTCGCGGCCAGCGACTCGCGGGCCCGGCTCAGGAGCTCGATGACCCGGTCGGCAGCCGGTATGAGCTGGTCGGTGTTCCCCTCGCACATCGCCCGCACCAGGTCGGGGGCGGTTGCCGCGACCCGCGTCCCGTCGCGGAACGACCCGGCGGCCAGCGCGAACGCCAGCGGCACCTCCCCGGCGATGACCGCGAGGGCCTCGGCGAGCAGGTGCGGCAGGTGCGAGATGGCGGCCGCTGCGGCGTCGTGGTCGTCGGACCTGGCCGGCACCACCACCGCGCCGCAATCCAGCGCCAGCGTCATCACCATCGACCACACAACGGGGTCGACGTGGTCGTCCACGCTGATTACCCACGGCGCCCGGGTGAACAGGCCGGGGTGGCCGGCGGCCCAACCCGAGTGGGCGGTACCCGCCATCGGGTGGCCCCCGACGAAACGTTCCTGAAGACCGGCGGCGACGACCTCGTCGAGCACCGCCCCCTTCACGCTGGTGACGTCGGTCAACGGGCAGGCCGGGGCCAGTTCGCCGATGTGGGAGAGCATGCCGGCCAGCGCCGGCATGGGCACCGCCAGGACGATCAGCGCGCCGGTGTCCGCGGCGCGGGTCAGCGTCGCCGTGAGATCGGTGGTGGCGTCGAAACCGTCGGCGGCGGCCACCTTCGCGCCCTCCACCGACCGGTTGTAGCCGAAGACTTCCCGGCCCGCCGCCGTGGCGGCCCGCATGATCGAGCCTCCGATCAGCCCCAGCCCGAGCACGCAGACCGGCGTTTGAGAAACAGGGCTAGCCACAGACCAAGGTTGGCACAATCCGGCGGCGGCGGTGCGTCCAGATGTCGCCGCGCCCCCGCCTTCGTCGCGCTCCGTCTGGTCAGGGGGCCTGGTCTGCGACTACCGTAAGCGGCCATGGGAGCACAACGGGCCCCAGCCCAGGGCCTGTCCGCCGACACGCCGGACGGTTTCGGCGTAGCGGTCGTACGCGAAGAGGGCCAGTGGCGGTGTTCTCCGATGGCCCGTAAATCCTTGATGAGCCTCAAGGCCGCCGAGACGGAGCTGCGGGAATTGCGCAGCGCCGGCGCGGTGTTCGGCCTCCTCGACGTGGATGACGAGTTCTTCGTGATCGTGCGCCCCGCGCCGTCGGGGACCCGGCTGCTGCTGTCGGACGCCACCGCCGCACTGGACTACGACATCGCCGCCGAAGTGCTCGACAAGCTGGACGCCGACATCGACCCCGAAGACCTGGAGGATTCCGACCCGTTCGAGGAGGGCGACCTGGGGTTGCTTTCCGACATCGGGCTGCCGGAGGCGGTGCTGGGCGTCATCCTCGACGAGGCCGACCTGTACGCGGACGAGCAGCTCGGCCGCATCGCCCGGGAGATGGGCTTCGCCGACCAGCTGTCGGCCGTGATCGACCGCATCGGTCGGTGATCGCCGACGAAGATCTGATCCGTGCCGCGTTGGCGGTCGCCGCGACTGCGGGCCCCCGCGACGTCCCCATCGGCGCGGTGGTCGTCGGCGCTGACGGGATCGAACTGGCCCGCGCGGTCAATGCCCGCGAGGCCCTTGGCGATCCCACCGCGCACGCGGAGATCCTGGCGCTGCGCGCGGCGGCCGGCGCGGCGGGTGACGGCTGGCGGCTGGAGGGCGCCACGCTGGCGGTCACCGTCGAGCCGTGCACCATGTGCGCCGGAGCGCTGGTCCTGGCCCGCGTCGGCCGGCTGGTGTTCGGCGCGTGGGAACCCAAGACGGGCGCGGTCGGATCGCTGTGGGACGTGGTCCGCGATCGGCGGCTCAATCATCGGCCGGAAGTGCGCGGCGGCGTGCTCGCCGAAGAGTGCGCCGCACCGCTGGAGGCTTTCTTCGCCCGCCAGCGATTGGGGTAACGGGCCGACGGTTCGGTAAGCTGCTCCGCGGTGGCGTGTCCGAGCGGCCTAAGGAGCACGCCTCGAAAGCGTGTGACGGCTAACACCGTCCGAGGGTTCAAATCCCTCCGCCACCGCCAAAGACCTGCACCCGCTAAGGCGGGGGAGGGCCGCCGCGCGCGTGTGCCGGGCTTTCGTCCGGAAGCACGCGCGGGAGACCGTCTTGAGCAGACCGGTGACGTAAAGTCGGCGCGTGCGGCCGGTTCTTCGGGGTTTCATTCGTGCAGCCGCCGGGCTCGGCGTGGTCGCGGCGCTCCTGGCGGTGTCGAGTGCCTGCACCACCCACAAGCACGATTCGGCCTCGAGTCGGCCGACGCTCACAGCCGCACCGACGGAAGGCGGGGACTGCGCGCCGGATCGGTTGGCGCGCTGCATACCCGGGCTGGCTGATTTTCAAGACGACCTCTTCAACCGCGTCAGCGTCTATGCGCCCCAAGCGGGCTTCGGGTCCGAGCCTCCCTTCGGCGGACGCGAGTCCACGCCTGCAGACTGCCAACGTCTGCCACGGTTCGGCGCGACCGACAAACCGGAACTGGATGTGGAATACAGCCCCGCCACGGACGCCAACGGTCACGTTCCGAGCAATCGATTCCCGGCGAACGGCGGCGATTCCGTCCGGGTCCGGTTCACCGCTGCGGGCGAGGGCGATGACGTCAGCAGCGAGATGGCGGCATGGTCGCATCGGTGCCCCATGTGGGCGGTTGCGCACCCGATGGACAACGGCGGCGTCCAGGGTTGGCTGGTCGGCGAATCCAGCCAAACGCTGGCGCAGTATCAATCAGGCGACACCGGACCCCAGTGGCCCAACGTCGTCAATATGGCAGCGACCGTGCTGCCCAGCCGGGTGACGGTGCAGGCGTGGTATCGCACGCCCGATCCGTCGGCGGCCTCGCGCAATCAGCTTCTTTCGGAGTTGATCGGCGCGGTAGGGCGATCTCGGCCGCGCTCGGCGCTGCCGCCGATGCTCGCCAACTGGAGCCAAGCCCAGATCTCGACGCTACTTCCAGCGCTGGCGGTTAACACCGACATCGAGACCGCCTCTGCTGACAACGGCGCCCTCACCAGCGGCCCGGGCGGCGCATCGTGGTCGCTCTGCCCGTCCGGTGGCTCGGTTCCCGCCCCGCGCTACGATCCCCTGGTCGGCTGGCAGGACTTCGACCAGTCGAAGTGGGACAAGCCCGGGAAACCGCCCCGTCCCAAAGTGATGATCGGCCGCGCGCATGCCGGCGACGATTTCCTCACCGATCTCCGGCGTGAAATCGCTACGTGCACTGCGCATTTAGCGGACAAGCCGGCACTCTGTGGGGACCGCGAAAACCGCCAGACCCTCGAGACGGATTCGGCTGTCGCCGAAGGTGAGGACACGGTGCGGTTGACACACCGGTGGATGCGGGTAGTTGATGTCCGCGGCCATGGAGTGTGTGGTGAAGGCGTCGAGGCGCTGAGGGTCACCCAGGTGCGAGGACTGATCGTCGTCAGCAGCTCGAGCGATGGCGGATGGCTGTTCAAGGGGGACACACCGCCTTTGCCGCTGAGCGCCCTCGACGAGCTTCTCGCCGAGACGGTACGCAGGGTCAAGGCTGCGTGAGCGAGCCGATTTCACACATGCGGCAGCCAACCGGAGCCGTGCGGCGACAGGACAAAGCCACGCCCCTGCGGGTCTTTGCATGCGGTCATGCCTGAATCGTCGACACCGCAAACGAAGCCATTGACCGTGAGAGAGTGAGCTGGCGGAAGCGTTTTGACGGACTGGCCGGCCACGATACGTGACGGTTCCCCGCCACTCGTCTGGTTAAGCCCGCTAGTGGTTCCTATCCAGTTGACGCCACTGATTCCCGCCGCCGGGTTTGACGCCGCGGGCGGTATGGCCGGCAAGTTATTTCCGCTACACGACGCCTGGTCGAGCGTGAACTTGCAGACGATGCCATCAGGCGTGAGAAAGTACACCGTCGGTTCGGGCTGCCGTCCCGGGTTTGGCACCAAGACCTCGTAATCCTTGACGTTGGCGGGAGCGTATCCGCTCAAGTCGGGGAAGCTGAGCGCGTCGGCGTGTGCGACACATGTACCTGCCAGAGCGGCGCCCACAAGTGCGCTCATGCCGGTGAGTGTCGTTGTTGTCATTTCGTTCCTCGACTCTGCTGGTTCAACGGGTCATTGGAAGGGGTTGACTTGAAATTCTCGAGTTTGATAGGGCGTTCCGATCGGCACACCATTCGCTTCCGTGCCCGTATTCCACTGACTGACAAGCAGTTTCAAGTCATCCAACGTTGAGCCGGGCACAATGTATCCCCCGTAGGGCTGGGGCAGAAACTTTGGTGCGCCCGGGTCGCCGTTCTGCGCGACGACAGTGGTCGGCACGTTGCCGAAAACGCCGGTCGGATTGGGTCCGACCCGTACTTCCATGCGCCCGCCTTGGGCGTCGACATTGAATCCCGACAAGACCGGCTTGCCACCGATCTCCCGAAAACTGAGCTCGCCGTAACGGTCTGTCGTCACCGGCGTGGCCTGTTGCCCTGCCTGTCCCCAGGCGTTCCCGGTCCACGGTCGCCAACTGTTGCGATCGAACACCTTATCCGGGTCTGCTTGATACATCGTGACACCTCGGCTGCGGTCGAAGGAGTCGGCCGCGATGTACACCTTGCCGTCAGAGCCCTTGTATCCGCTGACCTGAGTGGGCGCGTCTCCCGCGGCCCGGAAAGAACCCGGCACCATGGTCCATCCCTTGCCGGGGTCGCCGTTGACCTCGACTAGCCACGAACCTGCGGGCTGGAGGTTTCCCTTGGTGCCCGTAACCATCATGTACGTCTTGTCGCCCAGGGTGATCGTTCCTGCGGGAAGCGTGTCGTCGATGCCGGCTTTGACCGCTTCGGCCGGCATCGTGAATAGCTCGTGACCGCTGTCCTTCGCTCCGGTCAACGGCGCTCCGAAGTGCGGGCGTCCGTCGGCGTCGAAAGTCACCGGCACGGCCACCGATCGATAATGATCACCTTCGCCAACTTTGTTGCCTGAGAACGAATCCCCGAAGATCGCAAGGAATCTTCCCGGTTGCCCGGGCACTTCGACGATCTCGCCGAGGTCCGCGGCCCCGATCCCCGGGATCCCGGGAATGCCTCCGGTCCCGGCGATCGGGCCCAGATCTCTGACCTCGCCTCGCAAGGGGCGTTCCACTATGTCGTCGATGGCAGGGGGCGGGTCGTAGCCTTCGGTGTGCAATGAACCGAGCGCTTTGTGCAGGGTGTCGGAGTAGGCGTTGCGGATTGATTCCATCTGTTTGATGGCATCGCGGACGTCGTCGACGGCGTCGGCGTGGGCACCTTCGATCAATTTCAGCAGTTTGTTGCGTTCCTGCTCGGGCAGGTCCAGCTTCAGATCCTCCTTCGCCGCGCCGATCAGCTTGTCGAGAAACTGCAAATGATGGTCCAGGCTGGCGATTTCTGCGGAGCCCTGCTTCTGCGCGTCGGCCAGCGCGGCGGCGATATTTTCCAGGTCGGCGCCGATCTTGGGCAATTGCTCGGATTGCGCGCCAAGCGATTTTGTTACCCGCTGAACTTCGGAGGAGTCGTTGATCGGATTGTCGCCGTTCTCGTGATTCCACGACGCCTCGAAGCGCTTTCTGGCTTGCTCGAATGCGTGGTCGGCTTCGGCAGAGTGTCGGCCGGCGTTATGAAACGCCTCCGCCAGCCGCGAGATCTGGAACGGGCTGCCCGCCTGCAGGCTCTGGTTGACCGCCCAGGGGTCACCGCCCGCCGCCCCGATCAGCTCCGCTTCGCTCAGATTCGCCAGCGCCATCGCACGGTCACTGGCCGCTTGACAACAAGAACATCGCCGGCCCCCTCTGCGAAGCAAGCGTACCGCCGCATCAGGGCCGGTCGACGGCGAATTCGCCCGCCCGGTCGAGCCGAGGTTGATCTAAGCCTGCGTCCCGGCGAGCTTTCGTGTCGTCAGCGCTTCGGTGTCCTGGAAGGGCCGGCCGTCGGGGCGGAGCAGGTCGTGAAACCAGACCTTCGGAATCGCGGTGTACGGGTGATCCCACGATTCCCACGGGAAGTAGGTCTGGGTCTTCCCGGCGACCAGACCCCAGTTGATGGCGCCGACGTTGTGGCGCTTGGCAATTGGCAGGATTCCTTCCACGGTGCTACCCCGCGGCCTGGCCATGTACTCGGTGCAGAGGATGGGCCTCCCCAGCGGGGCGAGCTCGCCGATCCGGGACTCGAAGCCCGCGGGTTCGGCATAGGAATGGAACGTGACCACGTCCGCGTTGGCCAGCTGGATGTCGCTGATGGCGCTGCGCCCCTGGGGTTGTCCCCAGTCGCCGCGCCACACGCCGCTGGTGAGCGGCTGGCTGGGGTCGACGGCGCGCGCCCATCGGAACACCTGGGGGAGCAGGTTCCCGACGAGCTGTTCCTTGTCGCTGCGCTCGGTGCTTCGGTACACCTTCGCCGGGTTGTCGGGCTCGTTCCAGAGGTCCCACCCCAGGACGCGGTCGTCGGTGCGGAACTGCGTCAACACCCCGGTGACGTAGTCGCGCATGACAGCCGCATAGCGGGGATCGCCAAGGCGTTCGGCGCCGGGGCTCTGCACCCAGCCTGAGTTGTGCACGCCGGGGGCCGGCGCGCGCTGCCGCCCCGCCTTCGGCGCCGGATCCCAACACGAATCGAAGAAGACGAACAGCGGCTTGATGCGATGCCGCGCGGCGATGTCGACGAACTGAGCCAGCCGCGTCTGAAAACCCCGTTGATCCTGAGCCCAAAGCTGATCGTGCAGGAACACCCGGGCGGTGTTGTGCCCATAGAACCTGGCCCAGCCGAGTTCGGCGTCGATCCGGCGCGGATCGAAGGTGTCGGGCTGGAACATTTCCAGCTGGTTGATCGCGTTGGAGGTGATGTAGTTGGATCCGACCAGGAAGCCCTGCGCCTGATACCAACGGTTGGCGCGTTCGGCGGGCCATCGGCCCGCTTCCTCCGCCGAGGCGCGTGGCACCCGGGCGAGCGCGGTGCCTGCTGCCAGCAAAACCGGCAGCTTGAGGGCCGTTCGTCGTTGCACGATGTGACGATAAATTTTCCCGGCGATTTCCCCGGGATTTGCCCAGCGCGTCGCGCCGGCTTGACGGGGGAATTGTTATCGCCCCGTCACCTGGCGCTCGTTGGCCCTACCCGCGGGCTAGCGCAACTTGCGGCCGTAACTGTCCTTGACGCTGCCGGTGAACATCATGATCGCGTCGACGATGGCCCAGATGACGCTCGCGAGCAGGACGGGAAAGCCCAGAAAGCAGAAGAGCGTGAACACCGTGCCGAAGATGCCGAGACAGAGTTGCGCGACGGCGATTCGAGTCGAGTCGAGGTAGAAGCGGCCGGCGCCGAACAGCCCGAAGAACAGCTGCAGCAAGCCGGCGGTCGAGGCCGACTTGTCCGACAGCGGTAGTCCGGTGACCGGGTCGCGGCCGTAGGGCGCGTGGGAATCGCCGTGACCGGCATAGCCGGGATACGGCGGATAACCAGGGTATGGCTGCGCGGGCGGCGGAAAGCCCGGCGGCGGAGGCCCGGGCGGCCGCCGGCCCCAGGGTGGCTCATCGGACGGGTTTCCCTGCGGGTCCGGCGTCGACATTGGCCCGAGTTAACCCCGGCACCGGCACCGCGTCCACCTCGGAAGCCCTTAACTCTTTCTCAGGCAAAGATTTGTAGACGCCAATAGTTTCCTATTGCTACTATCGCATCACGACATCATCACGACTCGGTGAGGAGCGATCCGTGCAGGCACTGTCATTCGATGCGGCCGCCGCCGGAATCGGGACGGATGTGGTCCGCGGCGCCGCTCAACGCCTGCAGGCCGGTGCCGCCGCATCGCCGGCGACCACCGCTTTGCTGCCGGCCGGGGCCGACGAGGTGTCCGCGCAGGCGGCCCTCGCCTTCGCCGCCGAAGCCTCCGCCTTCCTGGCACTGAACACGGCGGCGCAAGAAGAGCTGGTTCGGATGGGCACGGCGGTGGTCGACATCGCCCGGATGTATTCGGAGGTCGACGCCGCAGCGGCGGGCAGCGTGCTTGCGGTGCGCCCGCTGGCGACCTACCGGATGGCCGGATAACCACCGAGGCCGGCGCCGGCAAATTCGCGCCGGCGGAGACGGCAAAGTTACTTCAAACTTCACCCTCGAGAGCGCGATACTGAAACCGTGCCCGATCGAAACGTGCTAGGCGGTCCGCTGGAATCGTGCGGCACGGAACCACTGACCGGTTACTACCGTGACGGCTGTTGCTCGACGGGGCCCGAGGACATCGGCCGGCACACGATCTGCGCGGTCATGACCGCCGAATTCCTCGAGCACCAGCGTTCCATCGGCAACGACTTGCTGACTCCGGTCCCCGAATACCGATTCCCCGGCCTGCTGCCCGGTGACCGCTGGTGCGTGACGGCGCTGAACTGGCTTCGGGCGCACCAGGATGGCTGCGCCGCGCCGGTGGTGCTGGCCTCCACGCACGAGCGCACGCTCGAGGTGGTGCCTCTGGAGACGCTGGAGGAACACAAGGTCGACGTGCCCGACGACTTGGCGAATCTCTAGGGGCCACGGGGGATCGACGCCCCGGCTCTGTGTCATATTTCTCTTCGGCGACACGTCGAAAAGAGGATCCGGTGGGCTCTGCCGTTGATGACATCGACTTCGATGACCTCACCGCGCCCAAGCTGACCGACGTCCAACGTCAGATTCTGGACTTCACCGAGGCCAAAGTGGTCGACCTCGACATCGACCGGATGCTTGCGGAGGCGGTCGAGCAGGCCGGGCTGGAGCGGGGAGCCGACCTCGACGACGTCGACGGCTTCGCCGGTCGGCTCGCCGCTCACGTCGCCGCGATCGACGGCGACGAGGGCCTGCGACAGCTGACACGGTCCTCGCTGCGGCAACGAGTCGTGCGTCTGCTGCGCAACCGGTTGTCGCTGACCGAACTCCTCAAGCGCTACCCGGAAATCGAAGCCATCCCGATCGAGAAGCCGTTCATCGTCGTCGGAATGCCCCGGTCGGGCACCACGCATTTGGTGAATCTCATTGCCGCCGACCCGCGCCGTCGGGCGTTGCCGTACTGGGAGAGCCAAGAACCCATTCCCGCCCCCGGGCAGGGCCCCGACATCTCCGGCGTCGACCCGCGTTACGCGCGAGCCAAATCCGAGCACGACGCGCTGATGGCCAGCGCGCCGTTGGTCGCCGCCATGCACGACCGATTCCCCGAGGCGATCGAGGAAGAGGTCGAGCTCCTCGACCTCGATCTGGCCGCCTACGTCCTGGAATGGCATGCACGCGTGCCGGACTGGCGCGATTACTACCTGGGCCTCGACCAGAGCCGGCACTACGCATACCTACGGAAGGTGCTGCAGGCCTTGACCTTTCTGCGGGGCCCGCGGACCTGGATCCTGAAGAGTCCGCAGCACTGTGAACAGCTCGGCCCGCTCATGGCGACGTTTCCCGACGCGACCGTGGCCTTCACGCACCGCGATCCCGTGGCGGTGATCCAGTCGGCGATCACGATGATGGCCTACTCCGATCGACTGCGCCGAACCAGCATCGAGCCGGACTGGCTGGTGGACTATTGGAGCGACCGGGTGCACCGACTGCTCAGCGCGTGCGTGCGCGACCGCGACCTGGTGCCGGCCGAACGCAGCATCGACATCAGTTTCCATCAACTGAACGGCAACGAGATGCCGGTCCTCGAAAGCCTTTATCGCTGCGGCGGCGTCGAACTGACACCGAAGGTGCGGGCTCGCTTCGAGAAGTATCTGGACGGCAACCCGCGGGGCAAACACGGCCGCATCCGCTACCACCTGCACCGCCACTTCGGCGTCACGCCCGACGAGTTGCGCGGGCGCTTCGACTTCTACTTCGACAAGTTCGACGTCCAGGCCGAGACCTAGCTGGAAGGCAACGACAGCGATGAGTTCCGATCCGATCTACCGCAGCCGGCCCGGCGCCGACGCCATGCGGCCCGCTTCCGCCGAACGGGCGGAAGAGGTCGCGCCCGGGCTGTGGTGCTCACCGGGGCTCTCGAACTCCTACCTACTCACCACGCGTGACGGCCGGGTGATCGTCAACACCGGCATGGGTTTCGAGGGCCCGGTGCACCGCGCGAACTTCGACGCCGTCGATCCCTCGCCGGTGCGCTACATCGTGCTCACGCAAGGACACGTCGACCACGTCGGCGGTTTGGACAGCGTCCGCGACCCGGGGACGACCGTCGTCGCCCAGGCGAATTGGACGCTCTGGCGAGACGACAACGAACGACTCATTCCGTATCGCGCCAGTCGCAGCGCGTTCGCGTTCAAAGAGACCCTGGCCACCGGCATCCAAGCCATTCAACGGCGGTTGGGTAGCACCCGGTTGGCCGGCCAGAGCGTTCCCGTCGTGGACCTCGATTTCGAGGACACCCTGACACTAGAGGTCGGCGGCCGGCGGTTGGACCTGATCGCCGTGCCCGGCGGCGAAACCACCGACTCCCTGGTGGTGTGGCTGCCGGACGAGCGGATTTGCCTATGCGGGAATGTCTTCGGTCCGCTGTTCGGACACATTCCCAACCTGGTCACTATTCGCGGCGACCGGTATCGCGACGCCCTTACCGCCATCTCCTCGGTGGAGAGGGTGCGTGACCTGCGGCCCGAACTCCTGGTGACTGGTCATTTCGAACCGATAGCGGGCTCCGAGCGCATTCATGCCGAGCTGACCCGGCTGCGCGACGCGATTCGGTACGTCCACGACCAGACGGTCGAGGGGATGAACGCGGGCAAGGACGTGCGAACCCTGATGCGGGAGATCACGCTACCCGCGGAATACGAAGTGGGACAAGGCTATGGGAAGGTGGCCTGGGACGTGCGGGCCGTCTGGGAAAACTACTCCGGCTGGTTTCACCACGAGTCGACCACCGAGCTCTATCCGGTCGGGTTCGACGCCGTCGCGGCAGACGTGGTCGAGCTCGCCGGGGCCGACGCTTTGGTGGGCCGGGCGCGGGAACACCTTGCCGCCGGTCGCCCGCTGCAAGCCATCCATCTTGGCGAGCTCCTTCCGTCCGACCATGCCGGGGCTCGGGCGGTGCTACGCGAGGCACACGGAGAACTGTTGGCCGCCAGCACGAACTTCTGGGAGACCGCCTGGCTGAAGAATCAGATAGCGAGGAACTCATGACGGCACGGGTCAGCTTCGACTTCACCGGCACCACGGCGCTGATCACCGGCGGCACCAGTGGGATCGGGCACGCGACCGCCGTCTTGTTCCGCGACGCCGGGGCCCACGTCGCGGTCACCGGAACGAGACCGGCGGCCGCCGACTACCAGGCCGATCTGTCCGGCATGGAGTATCACCAGCTGCAGATCAGCGACCCCGATTCGGTGGACGCGCTGGCGCGGAAGTTCACCAGCCTCGACGTGCTGGTCAACAACGCCGGTGCCAATTTCCCCGGCGGCCTTGACGAATCGAAGCCGGACGGATTCGAGGCATCGGTCGCGCTGAACCTCACCGGACCGTACCGGTTGACGCTCGGGCTCTACCGCGCGTTGAAGGCGTCGACGGCGGACGGCGGCGCCAGCGTGGTGAACCTGGCGTCGATGTCGGCGCTGCGGGCCGTCCCCTTGGTGCCGGGATACGGCGCGGCGAAGGCCGGGATCGTCTGCGTCACCAGGAACCTCGCGGTCAAATGGGCCGGTAAGGGGATTCGGGTGAACGCGGTGGCGCCCGGCGCCATCGACACCCCGATGACCGCACCGATGCAGGGCTCGGCCGAACTGGTGGAGTCCGAGCTGGCGCACATCCCGTTGCGCCGCTTCGGTTCCGTCGGCGAGATCGCCCCGACCATCGCCTTCTTGTGCACCGAGCAGAGCAGCTACACCAGCGGCGCGGTGTTCGTCGTCGACGCCGCCTCAGACTGCGTCTGAAAACCGAGGAGACACATGACAAGTGCCCTGCGCCCCGAGGATTTCTACCACACCGGCGTCATCGTCCCCGACCTCGACGCCGCCATGGCCCGGCTCAGCGCGCTGGCCGGCTACCGCTGGATCGCCCCGATGACCTACACCCTGCCGTTCCGCACGCCGACCGGCGTCCGCGAGTTGACGTCCACAATCGTTTACTCACTGCAGAGCCCACACCTGGAATTGGTGCAAGAGGTGCCCGGGACCCCATGGATGGCCGCGCCGGGCAACGCGGTTCACCACCTCGGCTATTTCAGTGACGACCTCGCCGCGAGCGCCCAAGCGCTCGAGGCCAACGGCTTCGCCCTCGAGATGACGGCGGACGTGCCCGGATCCGAACTCGGGCTATTCGCTTACTACACAGACTCTTCGGGGGCGCGCATCGAGATCGTCGATCGGGCGCTGTTCCCGGACTTCCCCGCCTTCCTGCAGTCGATGGCCGCCCCACAGGAGGCGTGACGTGTTGCTAACGGTGCTGCGCTTCAACTTCGCCTCCCCGCACGGCGAACCCCGCACGCAGAGCAGGCTGTTGTCGGCCGCCCTCGAATTGGCGCAGTGGGGCGAGGCGCACGGCATCACCTCGATCAGCGTCGACGAGCATCACGCGACCGGACACGGCTGGAGCTGCAACCCCATCATGGCGGCCGCGATGTTCTTGGCCCGGACCTCGACGCTGATCGCCAGCGTGGATTGCGCGCTGGGCCCGCTGTGGAATCCGGTCCGGCTCGCTGAGGACATCGCGCTGGTCGACAACATGAGCCGCGGCCGCCTACACACCACGGTGGGCCTCGGCTATCGTACGGTCGAATATGACGTCATGAGGACCGATTTCGCGCGCCGAGGCGCGCTGATGGACAGCCTGCTCGAACGGATGCTGTCGGTGTGGTCGGGCCCCGATGCCGACGCGGGAATCTGCACCGGCACCTGGACCCGACCGCATCCACCGCTGTATGTCGGTGGCGGCGCGCGCGCCACGGCGCGACGGGCGGCCCGCTTCCGGCTGCCGCTCAGCCTGGCGGATCACCTGCCCGACATCGCCGCCTACTACCGTGAGCTGTGTGCCGAGGCCGGCATGACGCCGCTCATCCTCATGCCGGGCCCGGTGAACCGCGGGATGATCTTCCTGCACGAGGACCCCGACCGCGCGTGGGCGGAGCTCGGTGACCACATCCTTTGGGAGGCAGTCACTTACGGCGGTTGGTCGACCGATCAGCGGTCGCTCATGCATTTGCCCGGGGTGCAGACGCTGGACGAGGTCAGGGCGTCGGGACGGTACCGCTTCCTTACCCCCGACGAGTTGATCGCGGAGGTGCGTGACGCCGACGATTACGGCCCGCTCGTGCTGCACCCCCTGGTTGGTGGCATGCCGGTGGACGAGGCCTGGAAGTCGGTCCAGTTGCTCACCGAGAAGGTGCTGCCCGCCCTCAGCTAACTCGCCGAACCCCTGATTGCCCATAGGAATAAGGGGTATGCGACCGGGCATGACAAAAGCTCGAAAAGCACTGGCGCTCATCGGGGGCGCCGCGACACTTGGATTGGTGCTCACCTTCGGTGGCGGCGCGGGCGCGTCCGCCTTGGCAAGCAATGCTCCCGCGGCGCCGCC
>NZ_LZJA01000035.1:0-45953 GCF_001666785.1 Mycobacterium sp. E3305
TCGCGGCCAACCCCGACGAACGCGATGCCCGGATCCGCATCGTCGACGAGTTCACGCGGCGCCACCCCGACATCAAGGTTCGTCCGGTGCTTTCGGCCCCGGGCGTGATGCAGCAGCTGTCGACGTTCTGCGCCGGCGGCAAGTGCCCGGACGTCTTGATGGCGTGGGATCTGAGCTACGCCGAGTTGGCCGCGCGCGGCGTGCTCCTGGACCTCAACACGATGCTGTCCCGCGATCAGGCCTTCGCGGCCGGGTTGAGATCCGATGGCATCGGGGCGCTGTACGACACCTTCACGTTCAACGGAGGCCAGTACGCGCTTCCCGAGCAATGGTCCGGCAACTACCTGTTCTACAACAAGCGGCTCTTCGCCGAGGCCGGGGTCCCCGCGCCGCCCACTTCGTGGCAACAGCCGTGGGGCTTCACCGAATTCCTGAACACCGCCACCGCGCTCACCAAGCGAAACGGAACCGGGCGAGCCGGCCAATGGGGGTTCGTGAACATGTTCGTGTCGTACTACTCGGCCGGGCTGTTCGCGATGAACAATGGGGCGCCGTGGTCCGCCCCGCTGAAGAACCCGACTCACTTCAATTTCGGTGACGATGCCTTCACGGAGGCGGTGCAGTTCTACGCCGACCTGGCCAACAAGCATAAGGTCGCGCCCAACGCCTCCGAGGTGCAGTCGATGTCGACGCCGGACCTGTTCGCGACGGGCAAGGCGGCCATGGCGATGGGCGGCCACTGGCGATACCAGACCTTCATCCGGGCCGAGGGCCTGGACTTCGATGTCACGTCGTTGCCGGTGGGGCCACGACGGCAGGGGCAGGCCGCTCACTCCAACATCGGCTCCACCGGACTGGCCATCTCCGCCAGCAGTCAACGCAAGGAACAGGCGTGGGAATTCGTGAAATTCGCGGCCGGCCCCGTCGGGCAGGCGTTGATCGGTGAATCCAGCCTGTTCGTTCCGGTGCTGCAATCCGCGCTCAACTCGCCCGGATTCGCCGCCGCACACCGCAACGTCGACAACCTCACCGTGCTCACGCAGGGCCCGGCCTATTCCGAGGGGCTGCCGGTCACCCCGGCGTGGGAGAAGATCGTCGCCTTGATGGACCGCAGTTTCGGGCCCGTGCTGCGCGGATCGCGGCCCGCGACATCGCTGGCCGGCCTGGCGCCCGCCATCGACGAGGTGTTGCGCACCCCATGACATCGGTCGAAACCAGCCCCGCCACCCGCAAACCCGCCCGGGGCGCGGGCCCCTGGCGCCGGCGCGCCTGGGCCGGCCGCCTCTTCGTGGCGCCGAACCTGGCGGCCGTCGCGTTGTTCATGCTTTTCCCGCTGGGATTCTCGCTCTACATGAGTTTTCAGCGGTGGGACGTGTTCAGGCCACCGAAGTTCGTGGGCCTGAAGAACTTTCAGGAGCTTTTTACCTCCGATCCGCTCTTCCTCATCGCCATCCGCAACACCGTCATCTTCACCCTCGGGACGGTCGTGCCGACCATCGTCGTCAGCCTCGTCGTGGCCGGTGTGCTGAACCGCAAAGTCAAGGGCATCGGCATCTTCCGTACCATCGTCTTTCTGCCGCTGGCCATCTCGTCGGTGGTGATGGCGGTCGTCTGGCAATTCGTCTTCAACACCGACAACGGGCTGCTCAACATCATGCTGGGCTGGGTTGGGGTCGGTCCGGTGCCGTGGCTGGTCGAACCCCGCTGGGCCATGGCCTCACTGTGCATCGTCAGCGTGTGGCGCAGCGTGCCGTTCGCCACCGTCATCCTGCTCGCGGCGATGCAGGGCGTTCCCGAGACCGTCTACGAGGCGGCCCGCATCGACGGGGCTGGCGAGATACGGCAGTTCACCTCCATCACGGTGCCGCTGATACGTGGGTCGATATCATTTGTCGGCGTCATCTCGATCATCCACGCGTTCCAGGCTTTCGACATGGTGTACGTCCTCAACGGCGCGAATGGCGGGCCCGAAACCGCCACGTACGTCCTGGGCATCATGCTGTTCCAGCACGCGTTCTCCTTCCTGGAATTCGGGTACGCGTCCGCGCTGGCGTGGGTGATGTTCGCCATCTTGCTGGTGCTGACCGTGGTGCAGCTGCGGATCACTCGGCAACGGTCCTGGGAGACTTCTCGTGGCCTCAGCTGAGCGCCTGTTCACGCGCAACGTCGTCCGCGCAGTGCTGGTCTACACCGCGCTGATCGCCATCGCCTGGTGCTGGTTGTTCCCGATCGCCTGGGCGGTGTCCGGTTCGTTGAAGAGGGAAGGCGAGATCACCGAGCCGAAGCTGCTGCCGGCGCACCCGCGCTGGTCGAACTACACCGAGGTGTTCTCGCTGATGCCCTTCGCGCGGATGTTCTTCAACACCGTGCTGTACGCCGGGTGCGTGACCGCCGGGCAGGTCTTCTTCTGCTCGTTGGCCGGATACGCGTTCGCGCGATTGGAGTTTCGCGGACGCGACACGTTGTTCGTGCTGTATCTGGGCACGCTGATGGTGCCGCTGACCGTGACCGTGATCCCGCAGTTCATCCTGATGCGGACCGTGGGGTGGGTCGACACACCCTGGTCCATGATCGTGCCGGGCCTGTTCGGCAGCGCTTTCGGCACCTACCTGATGCGTCAGTTCTTTCGGACGCTCCCAACCGACCTGGAGGAGGCGGCGATACTCGACGGTTGTTCGCCATGGCAGATCTACTGGCGAATCCTGTTGCCCCACGCCCGTCCCGCGGTCATGGTGCTCGCGGTGCTCACCTGGGTCAACGTCTGGAACGACTTCCTGTGGCCGCTGCTGATGTTGCAGCGCAACAGCCTGGCCACGCTGACACTCGGCCTGGTACGACTGCGGGGGGAATACGTCGCGCGCTGGCCGATCATCATGGCGACGTCGATGCTGATCATGCTGCCGTTGGTGCTCATCTACGCCATCGCACAACGGTCCTTCGTCAGGGGCATCGCCGTCACGGGACTCAACGGATAAGGCATGGCCTCAGTAACTTTCGAGCAAGCGACGCGGCGCTACGCCGGAACGGATCGCCCGGCATTGGACAGCCTCGACCTGGAGGTCGGCGACGGCGAATTCGTCGTGCTGGTCGGCCCGTCCGGATGCGGAAAGACCACCTCGCTGCGGATGGTGGCGGGGCTGGAGACGCTGGACTCCGGCCGCATCAGGATCGGCGACCGCGACGTCACCACCGTCGATCCCAAGGACCGTGACGTGGCGATGGTCTTCCAGAACTATGCGCTCTACCCGCACATGACCGTCGCGCAGAACATGGGCTTCGCCCTGAAGATCGCCAAGACACCGAAGGCAGAAATTCGTGACCGCGTCCTGGACGCGGCCAAACTGCTTGACCTGCAACCCTATCTGGACCGCAAGCCCAAGGACCTCTCAGGCGGGCAGCGCCAGCGGGTGGCGATGGGACGGGCGATCGTGCGGCGCCCGCAGGTCTTCCTGATGGATGAGCCGCTGTCGAACCTCGACGCGAAGCTGCGCGTGCAGACCCGCAACCAGATCGCGGCGCTGCAGCGGAGGCTGGGCACCACCACCGTCTATGTCACCCACGACCAGGTTGAGGCGATGACCATGGGGGACCGCGTCGCCGTGCTGCGCGACGGCGTGCTACAACAGTTCGCCGCCCCTCGCGAGCTGTACCGCAACCCGGTGAACGTCTTCGTCGCGGGGTTCATCGGGTCGCCGGCCATGAACCTGTTCACGCTGCCGATCGTTGATTCCGCTGTGTCGTTGGGGGATTGGCACATCCCGCTACCGCGGGAGCTCGCCGACCCCGCGAGTGAGGTCGTCGTGGGGGTGCGCCCCGAGCATTTCGAGCTGGGCGGTCAGGGCGTCGAGATGGAGGTCGACGTGGTCGAGGAGCTGGGGGCCGACGCCTACCTGTACGGCCGAATCACCGGTTCCGGCAAGGTCATCGATCAGCCCGTCGTGGCGCGTGCCGACGGGCGCCGGCCGCCGGAGAAGGGCAGCCGGGTGCGCCTGCACCCGGAACCGGGGCACCTGCACTTCTTCGGCATCGACGGCCGACGAATCTGCTGAGGGGGGTATGGCTATGCCCGACGTGAGCGCATCCCGCGCCGACCTGGTTTGCGAAGGTGGCGGCGTCCGGGGCATCGGGCTGGTCGGCGCGGTCGACGCGCTGACCCAGGCGGGCTACCGGTTCCCACGGGTCGCGGGCAGCAGCGCGGGCTCGGTCGTCGCGTCGCTGGTGGCGGCGCTACAGGTCGCGGGCGAACCGCTGAGCCGGCTTGCGGAGGTGATGCGGTCGATCGACTACCGGAAGTTTCTGGATCGCAGCGTGATCGGGCGCGTACCGCTGATCGGCGGCGCGCTGTCGCTGCTGGTGTCCGACGGCGTATACCGCGGGGCCTACTTGGAGCGGCTGCTCGAGGGACTGCTCGCCGACTTGGGCGTGCGGACCTTCGGCGACCTGCGCACCGGCGAAGAGCCGCAGCAGTTCGCGTGGTCGCTCGTGGTGACGGCCAGTGACCTGTCCCGCCGTCGGCTGGTGCGCATTCCCTGGGATCTCGGTTCCTACGGCATCGACCCCGACGACTTCCCGGTGGCCCGTGCCGTGCACGCCTCGTCGGCGATTCCGTATGTCTTCCAACCCGTCCGGGTGGGCGGCGCCACGTGGGTCGACGGTGGCCTGCTGTCCGACTTCCCGGTGGAGCTGTTCGACCGCCCGGGGGCGCAGCCGCGCTGGCCGACATTCGGGATCCGGCTGTCCGCGCGTCCGGGGATCCCGCCCACGCATCCGGTTCATGGTCCGGTCTCGTTGGGAATCGCGGCGATCGAGACGCTGGTGAGCAATCAGGACAACGCCTACATCGACGATCCGTGCACCGTTCGCCGCACCATCTTCGTGCCCGCCGAGGAGGTCAGCCCAATCGACTTCGACATCGCCGCCGAGCAACGCGACGCCCTGTACCAACGGGGAGTGCAGGCGGGCCAGGAATTCTTGCGGACCTGGAGCTACCCGGACTACCTGGCGGCCTGCGGCGGCCCGGGGAAGGGCGGGACTGCGCAGAGCCAGAATCCGCGGTGAAGGCTATCCGCGCGCGCAGCGGATCTGATTGAGGCGGTGCTCAATCCGCTCGACATCGGCGGGCAACGGCAATTGGTTGGTGACACGCGTGATTTCCACGCCGATATCAACGGGGTTGATCGGCCAGAATTGGCGTCTCATGAGTTTGGTTGCGATGGCGCGGATCTCGTCGTCGGAAAGTCGCCGGCGAGCCAGGGCCGCCAAGGGGGAATATCCGGTCGTCGGCATGCCGGCGGGGTATCCGGCCCGCACGAAAGCAACGATGCTCGACACCCACAGGGCCAGATCCATCATCCCACCTCGCTCACCGCCGCTTGAGAATTGGCGGCAGATCTTACGACTAGCAACGTACCATCGGCAACGTCATCAGCTCGGTAACGCCACACAGTTAAAACGCACTTTTTACACGCCCGCGAAGTCCGAAAACGAAAAGCGATCTTCGCCACGATGCGCCCTGGCGGGCGCGCCCTAACGACGTTTGACCGCAAGGCTTTCTACTATGGCCGCGTGGCTGATCGCTATGGAACCGATGTCCTTGCCGCGGGCCGGCGCAAGCCCCGCTCGACCGAGCACCCGGCCGAGCTCGGCCTGGTGGTCGAGGACGCGCAGACGGGCTACGTCGGTGCGGTGGTGCGAGTCGAGTACGGGCGGGTCGACCTGGAGGACCGCCGCGGGCACGTGCGTGGCTTCCCTTTGGGCCCAGGCTATTTGCTCGAGGGCCGTCCGGTGATCCTCACGGCGCCACGCCGTGCGGCGCCGGCCGGTTCCACGCGAACGGCGTCGGGCTCGGTGGCAGTTCCGGGCGCCCGCGCACGGGTCGCCCGCGCCAGCCGGATCTACGTCGAGGGCCGCCACGATGCCGAACTCGTCGCGCAGGTGTGGGGCGAGGACCTGCGGATCGAGGGGGTCGTCGTCGAGCACCTCGGCGGCGTAGACGACTTGGTGGACGTGGTGGCGGAATTCGCGCCCGGTCCGGAATGCCGGCTCGGTGTGCTCGTGGATCACCTCGTCGCGGGTTCCAAGGAGGCACGGATCGCCGATGCCGTGCGGCGGGGACCTGGTGGCGCCCACACCCTGGTGGTCGGTCATCCCTACGTTGACATCTGGCAGGCAGTCAAGCCCGAGCGGCTCGGCCTGGCGGGCTGGCCGGACGTGCCGCGCCACATCGAGTGGAAACACGGCGCATGCCAGGCGCTCGGCTTGCCGCACGCGAGCCAGGCGGACATCGCAAGGGCCTGGCGCCATATCCGTTCCCGGGTGCGCGATTGGAATGACCTCGAGCCGGCGCTGATCGGCCGGGTCGAGGAACTGATCGACTTCGTGACTCAGCCGGGCCCGTGACCGACCGGCGTCCGGCCGGGGGAAGACGCTGTCGTGGATTAGCGCTGGCGGCAGCGGCCTTGGTCGTCGCGGCGGCGACCGCCTGCGGTCCGTCCGGTCGCGAGGTGAGCCGCGGGACGCCCGGCGGCCCGAGCGCGGTGAAGGTGACGCTCGCCAACGGGGGCGGCAAAGACGCCTGCACGGTGGACAACGCGAACGTCGCCGCCGGCCCGGTGACGTTCACGGTCGCCAACACCGATGCGCCCGGCATCAGCGAAGTCGAGTTACTCAGGGGTGAGCGGATCGTCGGCGAGAAGGAGGACCTCGCTCCCGGGTTGGCCCCGGTGTCGTTCACCGTGACTCTCGATGGCGGGCCCTATCAGCTGTATTGCCCCGGCGCGGTGGACGAATACCAGACGCTGACGGTCACGGGCCGGGCGGCGCCGGGGCTGGCCGGCGGCGTCGCGGACTCCCTCGACAGCGCCACCAAGGACTACGCGGCGTATGTCGTCCAGCAGATCGGTCAGCTCGGCGACGGGGTCAACGCACTCGACGCGGCGGTGCGGGCGGGCAACATCGACGCCGCGAAAGCCGCTTACGCCAAAGCGCGCCTGTTCTGGGAGCGTTCCGAGTCCGCCGTCGAGGGCTTCATCTTGCTGGGTTTCGCGGTCGGCGACAACGCGGGCCGCCTCGACTATCTGATCGACATGCGCGAGTCCACTCCCGTCGACGCCAAGGTCGGCTGGAAGGGGTTCCACGCCATCGAACGCGACCTGTGGCGGGGCGGAGCAATCACGCCCGGGACGCAGGCCCTCAGTTCCGAATTGGTCGGCAACGTAGCCAAGTTGACCGCCATCGTCGCCCTCCTGCAGTACAAGCCCGAGGACCTGGCCAACGGCGCCAGCGACCTCGTCGAGGAGATCCAGAACACCAAGATCACCGGGGAGGAGGACGCTTTCAGCCACATCGACCTCGTCGACTTCTCCGCCAACGTGGAAGGCGCTCGGCAGGCCTACGCATCGCTGCGGCCCGGGCTGGAGAAGATCGACGGCAATCTGGTCGCCCAGATCGATCGCGAATTCCACACGGTGCTGGCCACTCTGGACGGATACCGCGATCCGTCTGAGTTGGGTGGCTTCCGGACCTACACCGCGGCGCTGCAAGCCACCGACGCCGCCAAGCTGACCGCGGTCATCCAGCCCCTGCACCAGAGCCTGTCGGCGGTCGCCCCAAAAGTGGCTTCGGCGGGCTGACCATGAGCGAGGTCACGGCCAAACCCGATGAAGGCGAGGCGGTTTCGCGTCGGCGTATGCTCGGTGGCGCCGTCTTGGCCGGGCTCACCGGCGTCGCCGGGGGAGGGGTGGCCGGTTACGCGCTGGCTGCCGGACACGATGGCGGCGCGGCCGGCGGCGGCGACGACGACGTCGACTTGCGCCACAGTTACCCCTTCTACGGCCAGCTGCATCAGGGTGGAATCGCCACGCCGCCACAGCGTTACGCCATGTTCATGTCATTTTCGCTGGCCGCCGGAGCCCAGCGCGCGGAGCTGCAAACGCTGCTGGCACGCTGGTCGGCCGCGGCCGCGATCCTGCAGCAGGGAAAGCCGGTCGGCACCGTGCAGCCCCGGGTCGACGTGCAGCCACCTGTCGATACCGGCGAGGCGGTCGGACTGAGCCCGGCCAGCCTCACCGTAACCATCGGGTTGGGACCGTCGCTGTTCGGCGACCGGTTCGGGCTCGCCCTGCGCCGACCCGCCGTGTTCACCGAGTTGCCCCCGCTCAACGGGGACAACCTGGACCCCCGCCTGCGCGGCGGCGAACTGTCCGTCCAAGCTTGCGCCGACGACCCGCAGGTCTGCTACCACGCCGCGCGAAACCTGGCCCGCCTGGGCCGCGACGTCGTCTCGCCGTCCTGGGCGGTGCTGGGATTCGGACGGGCCTCAGCCGGCCCGGGCCAACACACCCCGCGAAACCTGCTGGGATTCAAGGACGGAACCCGCAACGTCGTCACCGATGCCGAGTACGACCGATTTGTCTGGGTCCGCGACAGTGACCAGCCGTGGATGAACGGCGGAACGTATCAGGTGGTGCGCAAGATTCGGATGCTGCTCGAGACATGGGACGTCGACCGCATCGGCAATCAGCAGCGGATATTCGGCCGTACCAAAGAAGAGGGCGCACCCCTGAGCGGCGAGGGCGAATTCGATGCCCCCGATTTTGCCGCCAAGGGCGGCGACGGCAACCCGCTCATCGATCCGATGTCCCACGTCGCCCTGGCCGCCCGCGAGAACAACGACGGCGTCATGATCAGGCGCCGGTCCTACAACTACACCGACGGCCTCGACGCCAACGGCCAGCTCAACGCCGGGCTGCTGTTCGTTTCGTATCAAAAAGATCCGCAAGATTTTATCCGCCTGCAGAACCGGTTGGGCGCCCACGACCTCCTCAACGAATACATCCGCCACATCGGCTCAGCTATCTTCGCGGTGCCACCCGCGCCCGCCGAAGGCCACTACATCGGGCAAAGCCTTTTCGGCTAAGCAAATCTCGCCGAGCGCGGGTCGCCGTCGGGTGGGGCCGCGTTTCGGCTGTGTGAGCAGTCGTGTCGGTCAGGTAAATCAAAACCCTCCGCCGTCACGCATCGGCCGCCGCCGAGCACTAACTCCGTGAAGCCGCAAGATCAGCGAGAACGGAGGGATCACATGACCGACGCGCTAGTCATCGACGCCGAAGGCCTCGACAAGCTGTCGTGTAACGCCAGGGCCAACCCGGAGACCGGCAGGAAGACCCTGAAAGCCAAGACGGTCTGCGAAACCGGATTCCGCAACATGACCTACGTCCGCGACCTGGCGCCGATGCTGGTGGGTGAGCCGCCTGCCCTGCTCGGTGACGACTCCGCGCCCAACCCCTCCGAGACCGCCCTGGCCGCCCTGGGCTCGTGCGTCTCGGTGGGCCTGCTGGCGAATGCGACGCATCGCGGGGTCACCCTGACCAAGATCGAGGTCGAGATGGAGGGCGACATCGACATCTCCGCGGTGTGGGGCGTGGGCGACACCCCCGAGGGGAAGCGCCTCGGCTTCAGCGCGGTGCGCTGCAGGGTGACGCTGGCCGGAGACGCCGACGAGGCGACCCTGAAGGAGATTCACGACAACGCCATCGCCTGGTCACCCGTCGTGAACACGTTCCGCAACCCGGTCGCCGTCGACTCGACGCTGGCCACGGAATAGCCACGGGGAAGCTGCTGTGGCAACGGTATTGACGAAGCCCGCTCTCGCCGAGGCCATCAAGTTGGCCCGCGCCAAGCGCGGGCTGAGCTGGGTGAAAATCGCAGAATCCATCGGCAAGGACCCGGTGTGGACGGTCGCGGCGTTACTCGGGCAGCACCCGATGACGGCCGGCGACGCGTCAACGGTCGCGGCACTGCTCGGCCTCGACGACGAGGCTGTCGCTGTCCTGCAGCTGATGCCGTATCGGGGTTCGGATGCGACCATGACGACAGACCCGACGATCTACCGATTCCATGAGGCGCTGACCGTCTACGGCCCGGCGATCAAGGAACTCATTCACGAGGAATTCGGTGACGGCATCATGAGCGCGATCAACTTTCAGCTGAGCGTGCAGCGGCGCCCGCACCCCGAGGGCGACAGAGTGGTCGTCACTTTCGACGGCAAGTTCCTCGACTACGCGTGGAAGCACTCGGCACAGGAGGTTTTATGACGGCGACGATGAACCCGGCGGCCGGCCAGCTGGATGCCGGACTGTTGGAGGACATTCGGGCCCACGCCGGGGGACTGGACCGGGGGGAGCATCAGTCCCGCCGCAGCTTCACCGCCCTGGGCGCGGCCGGGCTTCTCGGGGTGGGCGCACCCGCCAACGCCGACGGCAGGCTGCCCGAGATGGCCGAGGTGATCCGGCGTATCTCCGGGGAATGCATGAGCACCGGGTTCTCGTTGTGGGCGCACCGAATGGCGGTGGAATACTTGCTCACGGCGGCAACGCCTTTCAGCGTCGACGCGGCTCAGTCACTGCTCGCCGGCACCACGCCGGGGGTGACCGGCATGGCGTCGGCGTTCAAGGAGGCGGCGGGCTGCGGCAGCGTCGAGTTGACGGCCACGCCGATCGAGGGCGGCTACCGGGTGTCCGGTCCGATCAGGTGGGCGAGCAACCTGTACCCCGACTCGACCATGGTGACCGCGGTGCGCACCGATGCGGGCGAGCGGCTGATCGTGGCCCTGCCGTTGAACACGGCGGGGGTGGTGGTGGGCGATCACTTCGAGCTGCTGGCAATGGGTAGCACCGCCTCGTCATACCTGAACCTGACCGACGCGCCCGTGCCCTCGGCCCAAGTGTTGTCCCGAGACTTCGAGGGATTCCTACAGGCGGTCCGCCCGACGTTCCTGGTCCTGCAGTCCGCCATGTGCTTGGGTCTCACCAGGACCGCGGTGGAGCAGGCCAAAGGCGGCCTCGGCGGCGTCAACTCGGTGTTCGCGGCGGAGGTCGACAACGTCGCGGAGAAGCTCGCCACCGCGGAGGCCACCCTGGCGGGTCTGGCCGCGGCGGTGGGCGGGGATGACCCGCCCACCAAGCGGGAGCTGTTGTCGCTGCGCCTCGCCGCGGCCGAGCTGTCCAGCGCCAGTGCCGATCTCGAGATCCGCACCGCCGGCGGCAAGGGCTACGCGAGCAGGACATCGGCGAGCCGCCGCTACCGGGAGGCGGCGTTCATTCCCGTCCAGTCCCCGTCGGAAGGGCAGTTGCGCTGGGAGCTGGCCGCATGCGGCTGAGTGCGAGACGATGGTGACCCCGGTGGCGGTGCCGCCGGGTGGCACCGAATCCGAACGGGCGGTCGGCGGCATCCCGCTGGCTAATCTGGTGCGCGACTTTCACCGGCCGATGATCAATTTCGCGCGCACCATGGTGGATTCGCCGGCGGTGGCGGAAGAGGCGGTGCAGGAGGCGTGGGTGCAGGTCCTGCAGTCCGCGGATTCCTTCGAGGGCCGTTCGTCGGTCGGGACGTGGCTGTTCGGGATCGTCAAGAACACCGCCTCGCGGCACCGGCGCCGGGAATCCCGCATTCGCGACCACGAGGTGCTTTCCGCGGAAGACGTGGACCCCCTGGCGGGCCGCATGCATCCCGCCGGCCATCCCGATGCCGGGCACTGGAGCCTTCCACCGTCCCGGCGCTTCCTGCCGGAGGACCGCACCGTGGAGAACGAGCTCGTCGGTTACGTCCGCACCGCGCTGGACGCGCTGCCGGAGCGGCAACGGCAACTGGTCATCCTGCGTGACATCGTCGGCACCCCGGCCGAAGAGGCCGCCGAACTTCTCGAGCTGACCGCCGAAGGGCAGCGCGCGCTCCTCTACCGCGCCCGGGGAAATCTTCGCAACGAATTGGAAAAGCGGTATCGCCGATGACCGTGCACGACAACACTGTCCCCGCGATCGACTGCGTCGACTTCGTCCGACTGGTGGATGAACTCGTCGATTCCGACCCCCGGCAGTGGGGCCCCATCGTCGCCAAGCACCTCGACGAGTGCCCCCCATGCCTGGTCTACCTGCAACAGATGCTCGACCTCAGGATCCTGCTCAACCACGTCTTCGAAGGGGAGAGGCTCAGCGATGAGCACATCTCGGGGGTCATCAACGCGATCAACGCTTTACGGAAGGACGAGCACCCATGACGATCAATGCGCCGGCGCCGCAACTGGATGGCAAAGCGTCACCACCAAAGCTGTTCGCAGACATCCCGTCTGACACCAAGGCGACGATCCCCGACGATCCGTTCGAGCCGCTGAGCGTGGGCGCCATGGTCGACCGGGTGGCCGCCATGGCGGTCGAGAAGGCTACGCACCCGTGGGCGTTCCTGATGCGTTCCCTGGTCGGCGGCGTGATGGTCGCGTTCGGAGCGCTGCTGGCGCTGATGGTGAGCACCGGGGTCAAGTCCCCGGGCATCGCGAGTTTGCTGATGGGGCTGGCGTTCGGCATGTCCTTCGTCCTGATCCTGGTGTCGGGCATGTCTTTGATCACCGCCGACATGGCCGCGGGATTTCTCGCCGTCCTGAATCGCACGATGAGCGCCGGTAATTATGCCTTCCTGGTCGTCGTGGGCCTCATCGGCAACGTCCTCGGCGCGCTGCTTTTCGTCACCGTTTGCGGCGCCGCGGGAGGCCCGTATCTGGGTGCCTTCGCCGAGCGGGCCGCTACCGTGGGCACCCAGAAGGCCGGCCAGCCCTTCTTGACCGCACTGCTCCTCGCCGTCGTGTGCACCTGGTTTCTGCAGACCTCGATGTGCATGTTCTTCAAGGCCCGCAGCGACGTCGCCCGAATGGCATTCGCGTTCTACGGCCCGTTCGCGTTCGTCATCGGCGGCACGCAGCACGTGATCGCCAACGTCGGCTTCCTCGGTATTCCCCTGCTGCTCAACCTGTTTCACCCGGCGGCCCCCCGCAGCACGATCGGTTGGGGATTCGGCGACCACGGCTTGCTCACCAACCTCGGCGTGACCACCGTCGGCAATCTGATCGGCGGGACATTGTTTGTGGCGTTGCCCTTCTGGGTCATCGCGCAGCTGCAACGGAAAGCCGTCTGACCGGCGAGTGACCGTAGCGTTAAGGGCGCCTTAACGCCACGCCGGTAACAGCCCTCCGTCCCGGTGGTTAGGGACTTAAGCCTCACGACCCACGCCCGTCGGGTTTATAGCGTCGTCGGTGATGGAGGGAGAACGAAATGTCAGCACCTGACCAACAGCGCGGCATCGTCGTCGCGGTCGACGGCTCGACGGCATCGAACGCGGCGGCACGTTGGGCCGCGCGCGAGGCGGCCATGCGGAAAGTTCCACTGACCGTCGTCCACGCGGTGACGACGCCCACCGCCACCTGGCCGCCGGTCCCATACCCCGACTCTCTGGCAGTGCGGCTGGAAGACGAGGGCAAGAAGGCGATCATGCACGCGATCAAGCTCGCCGAGGAGGCGCTAGCGGCGGACCGTGAGATCGCGATCAACCGGGAACTCGTGTATTCCAGCCCCGCGCTGGCCCTGATCAAGATGTCCGACGAGGCGGAGATGGTCGTCGTCGGCACGGCGGGACGCGGGTTACTGGCGCGTGGCGTGCTGGGCTCGGTCAGCGCGACGGTGGTGCGGCACGCGAATTGTCCCGTCGCGGTGATCCATGGGGACGACCTGCCGGACAACGGGGACGCTCCCGTTCTGGTGGGGATCGACGGCTCGCCGGCCTCCGAGCTCGCGACCGCCGTCGCGTTCGACGAGGCTTCCCGGCGCGGCGTCGACCTGATGGCCTTGCACGCATGGAGCGACATCGCGATCAGCGAACTCCCCGAAGCGGATTGGTCGTCACTGGAAGAGGAGGCCCAGCGGAGCCTCGCCGAGAACCTGGCCGGTTGGCAGGAGCGCTATCCCGATGTGACGGTGCAGAGGTTGGTCGAACGCGACGCGCCGGCCCGGCAGCTTGCCGAAAAGTCGGAATTCGCCCAGCTTCTCGTCGTGGGCAGTCACGGCCGTGGCGGCTTGTCCGGCATACTCCTGGGATCGGTCAGCAACGCCGTGCTGCACTCGGTACGGATACCCGTGATCGTCGCCCGGCCGTCCGCGTCCGGCTGACGCTCGCCGGGCGACAGGGCGGTGGCGGTCCACGCGCAAAGGGCGGCCAGGTCGCGCCCGGCGCGCGCCACCGTTCGGTCGGGGCGCACCAGCGCGGCGGTGACGCGACCCCGCCGCAGCCACGTCTCCAGAGCGCTGCCGGGGTCGGCGACCAGCACGGTGACGTCGCGCCGCCGCAGGGCGGCCTCGTCGGAGGCGCCGGGGCGAGTGACGGCGATCAACGCGAAACCGGTGCCGAGGACGTCGTCCACCCGTCGACCGTCGTGCAGCGGCGGGTTGGGGCACAGCGTGCCCGGTAGCTGATGCGGTCGCCGCGATTTACACACCCACGCTGAGCGGTGCAGCGGCGGCGTTGTGGAGTCGACGACCTTGTCGCGCAGGCCGGGGATGAGCCGCAGCCGCGGCAACAGCGCCCGGCGCGCTGCGTTGCCAAGGTGGCCGCCGCCGGTCATCGCCCAGCCGATACTCAGCGCGAGGCGAATCATGTAGCGAGCGTGCGGCTTTCGTTCGCGCTCATAAGTCTCGAGCACGTCCGGGGTAAGGGCGCCGCGGTGGACCCCGGCGATCTTCCAGGCGAGATTGTCGGCGTCGCGCAGCCCGGCGCCCATGCCCTGGCCGATGAACGGGGGAGTGAGGTGCGCCGCGTCGCCGAGGAGGAAGACGTTGCCGTTGCGCCAGCGGTCGGCGATCTGTGCCCGGAACGTGTACTCGGCGACCCGCACCAGGGTGAGCTCGGCGACGGGTACGGTGCTGGTCCATGGTTTGATCAACGGTCGCAACCGCTGGAGCGTGCCGAAGTCCGCCGCGGTTTCGCCGGCGAGCAACTGAAACTCCCACCGGTAGCGGGCCGGCCCGATGCGCATGTACGTTCCCGCGCGATCCGGGTCGCACACTTGGTGCACCCCGTCCCACTGGCCCAGGTCCGCCTCGCTGGCGATGTCGACGACCAGCCAGCGTTGCTGAAAGTTCAAGTCCCGCATGGTCGAACCGATCCGTGCCCGCACCAGGCTGTTGGCGCCGTCGCAGCCCAGCAGGTAGTCGGCGTCGACGTGGTGGCGCCCACCGTCTGAGCGGTCGGTGAACGTGACGCGGATGCGCGTTCCGTCCGCCACAACGTCGGTGACTTCTGCGTTCCCGCGCAGTTCGGCATTGGGATGGCGCTCGAGGTTGGCCCGCAGCAGGGTCTCCAATTCCGGCTGGTCGAACATGTTGGCCTGCGGGAAACCGTGCACGCTGTGCTCGGGGTCGCGGTTGAATTCGGCCAGAGTGCGGAACCGGCTGTCCACCAACCGCAAACCCAGCGTCGGCCGTGATATCGCTGCGAACTCGCCGGCCAACTCGAGGCGGGCGATGATGCGATAGATCTCGTCGTCCAGATGCACCGCTCGTGGCTGGGGGTACACGTCCGTCCAGCGATCGAGCACCAGGCAATGGACGCCGCACTGCGCCAGCCGGGTGGCCGCGGTGACGCCGGTCGGTCCGGCGCCGACGATGACAACGGGTACCCGCCGCGTAGCCGGGGTCGTCATGTGTATCGCACTGGGGTGCGCTGCGTTCCGAGATCGATGGCGCCGTCGTCGGTGGCCACCGACGCCTCGACGATGTCACCGTCGTGCAGGTAATTGCGGTTGGCGGCCTGCCGCGAGAAGAACATCTTCCATTTGAGTCCCGGCGGCAACAGGTTTCCGACGAACTGTACCGGCTTCGGTGGGGCGCTCAGCGCGGTGCCGACCGGGGTGCCGGTGAGCACCAGGTCACCCGGGGCGAGTTCTTGGAACTGCGTGAGCGACTGCAGCGCCTGCAGTGGCCGGTACAGCATGTCGCCCTCGACGAGCGCGTTCTGGCGTTCCTCGCCGTTGACGCTGAGGCGCAATCGCAGGTCACCGAAGCGCTTGAGCTCGTCGGCGGTGAGCAGCACCAGTTCGGGGCCGACCGGGGTGAACGTCGGATACGACTTGGCCTCGTAAAACTGGGTCTGGGGGAGTTGGACGTCGCGCGCGGAGACGTCGTTGGTGACCACCAGCCCGGCGACGAAATCGCCGAGGTTGGCGTCCGAGATGGTGGTGCCGATCGGGACGGCGCGGCCGATCACCAGGCCGATCTCGACTTCGTAGTCGAGCAGCTTCACGTGCGGGGGCTTGACGATGTCGTCGAACGGCCCGGTGATGGAGGCGGACGCCTTGCGGAAGAAGGTGAGGGGGATGGACGCCGGATCCATGCCCGCGTCTTTGACGTGCGACTCGTAGTTGGTCATCTGAGCTATCACCCGGCACGGCCGGGTCACCGGTGAGACCAAGGCGAGGGTGTCGAGGGCGACGGCTTCGGTTTTCGTCGCCGCACTCTCGATGGCGGCCCGGTCGGCCAGCAACGCGGCGGTGGTGGTGGCGGTGGTGTCGATTCTGACTGCGCCCTCGGCGGTTTTGAGCCACCAGGCGCGGTCGGTTTCGGAAGCGGTGTGCAGCACGGAAAGGGTCATGAGGTAGGAACTTTCAGTAGGCCGATCAGGCGGTTGAAATCGAATTCGTTGTGCGAGCGGAGGGCGGTCATCATCGAAACCAGTTCCCGGCGTGCCGACTTGGGGTCGGTTCCGAGGAAATCTCTGCTTGCCGGCGGCCCCCACTGCGCCAACCCGGATGCGGTGAAGGGCGCCCAGCCCGGGTCGAGCGTGTTGTCGAACAGGTCGCCATCGGTGAAGTGTTCGAACAAGTCGCCGTCGGGGTCGCGCCAGTAGTCGAAGATCTGACTGCCCTGGATGTGCCTGCCGATTCCCCAGGACCGGGAATAGCCGTGCGCGCCAAGGTATTCGCCGCCAGCAGCCAGCGCGTCGAGATCGCTGACCTGATAGGCCGAGTGCACGTAGCGGTTGGCCGGCCCCAGGGCCATCGCCAGGGTGTGATGGTCGGCCGGTATCGAACCGCGGTCGCAGCGAATGAAACTCATCGCCGGGCCGCGGTGCCGCTGGCCGGGGAAGTACAGAAAGTCGCTGACGATCATGCCGAGGTTGTCGAGGTACCAGTTGAGGGTCTCGAGGTACTTGGTCGACTGCACCACCAGGTGGCCCAGGCGCTCGACCCGGGCGGGCACCCGCGGGGGACGCTGGCCGGCATTGGTGCGCCGCACCTCGGGGCCGAAGTTGAAGACGTGGGCCTGTTGGCCCGGCAGGTCCGGGAGCTCGTGCATGCCGGCGACGACCCGAACCAACATTCCGCTGGGGTCTGTCAGGTCGACCGACACCCCGCCGATGGCCTCCGGTAGCCGTCGCATCGGTGCCCCGGCGTTGCCCGCCAGCCGGAGCACGTCGGCCTCGTCGCAGGCCCGGAACGCCGCGCCGGTGAACCGGCTGCGCCTGCCGCGACGCAGGATCACGCACGGCGTACCCGCCCGGGTGCCGCGCAACTGCACCTCGCCGGGGCCGTGCTGGGCAGTGTGGAAGCCGAATGCCCGCGCGAACGCCTCGGCGCGCCCCAAGTCTGGCCGCTCGAACTCCAGCCACGCGATGTCGGCGACCCTGATGACGGGGTTGCGCGACCGCCCGGGATGCTCCCCGCGCAGTGCGCCCTGCTCGCTGTGCGCCTCCGGACGTGCGCTTTCGGTCAAATCCATGGTCACTCCCAAACCTAACTGACGAAATCGTCACATACGAGATAACGTTCAGTCAAGAGTCTGACGAAATCCTCATGACTGATGCATAATGCGGGGGTGAGTGCGATGGCGGAGCCGGCCAACCGGCTGGAGCGGCGCAAGCGGCGCACCCGTGCGGCGCTGGTCAAGGCCGCGCAGCAACTGATCGCCGAGGGCAAGGTGAACGTGCCGGTCCTGGAGATCACCCAGGCCGCCGACGTCGGCATGGGGTCCTTCTACAACCACTTCGACAGCAAGGAGCAGCTGTTCGAGGCCGCGGTCGCCGAGGTGCTCGACGTCTATGGGGCGATGCTCGACCGGCTCACCGCGTCCATCGAGGACCCGGCGGAGATCTTCGCCACCAGCTTTCGGATGACCGGCAGGCTGTTCCGCCGCCGCCCGCAGGAGAGCCGGATCCTGTTGGCCAACGGGCTGGAGCTGCTGTCGTCCGAACGTGGTTTGGCGCCGCGCGCCCTGCGTGATATCAAAGCCGGCGTCGCGGCCGGTCGGTTCGACGTCGAGGATCCCGAGTTGGCCCTCGCAATGGCCGGCGGTGCGCTGCTGGGGCTCGGAAACCTGTTGCGGGACAACCCCGATCGAGACGACGCGCACGCCGCCGACCTCGTCACCGAGAACGTGCTGCGGCTGTTCGGGCTTAGCGCCGCCGAGGCGCGGACGATCTGCCAACGCCCGCTTCCCGAGGGCGGATTCCTCGAGGGTTAGCGGTTGCCGACGCTGACCACGGCACCGACCGAGAATGAGACGTTCCTGCCCACGCCGCCGTCGTCCCCGGGGGCACCGGGGCTAGTCCACCGCACCTGTGCGGTCCCGGTGAGGTGCAGGCTCGCACCGGTCCCGAAATCCACGAACAGCAAGGCGGCCTCGTCGTCGACGGCCAGGTTTCCATAACTGTTGAACATGTTGTTCCCGGGGAAGTCCGGCCACCAGAGCCGGTCGGGGGCGTCGACCCGGACGAAGCCGGGTGGGCCTCCGCGGTGCGACGCGTCGCTACCCCGGGTGGGATGGCTCGTGCCCAGAAAGAACGTGTCCGACCTCGCGATCATCGCCTGATCGGACGGGTCAAGCGTTGCGCGTCTCGCGCGCAGTGAAGCGGGTGCGCCGAGGGCGTCGGTGTCGATGGTATGCGGGTGAATGTACTTGGGGCAGTTGCCGTATGACTGGTCGACGCGGACGGCCAGGCCCGCGTCGTCCGAGCCGACGAGCTCGCCGTTCACCCGTAACCGGCGGCGGGTGGCGAAGTCGATCGCGATCAGTCCGACTTGTTGGCCGGCCGGGAGCCGGTGCAGCGGGTCGCCGCTGCGGGGGGATGCCGACACACGCAAGACGTCGTCCCGGCCGCGGAGGAAACCCGGCGCGGCGATCAACGGCGACGTCCACAGCACGCCGTCGTGGTCCCGTCCGGTCAGGGCGGCGAATCGCTGTGCGGCGAGAAATCTTGCGGCGCCGCCGGACAGGCCCGGCGAGTCGAGCATGCCCTCGAGCCGCTTGGCCTCGGCTTCGACGCCCGCTCGCCGCTGTGTCGCGGTCTCTCCTTCGTGGAAGCCCGTCATGGTCATGCACCGCTCAACAACATGACCTCGGGAAAGCTTCCGGGGTATGCGCCGCCGCCGTTCCTACGCGACCGACACGATGCGGGCGACCAGCTTGCCGCCGCGGATGACCTCGATCGTCTGCCCCGCCGCGACCTCATCGAAGTAGCGCCCGGCGCGCTTCCGGAGCTCGTCGAGCTCGATCCCACCCCGGCCATCCGCCGGTGTGGGACTGCTCGCCGCGTCACCGGCGGACACGATCTGCGCCAACAATCGGCCGCCCCGGACGACGCTCAGCGTCTCCCCGGCCGCCACCCGGTCGAAGCACCGGCCGGCGCGGGTGCGAAGTTCGTCGAGGCCGACCCACCCGCCGGTGTCCTGCGCGGCGAGTTTCGCCGAACGCGCCGGGATCGGAGCCACCCGCCAGTCACCGACGGGCAGGATCCGCGCCACCAGCTTGCCGCGACGGATGACGTCGATCGCCTCCCCGGCGGCGACCCGCTCGAGATACGTGCAGGCGTCACTTCGAAGTTGGCCCAGGCCAATGGCTTCCGGCATGTCGCTCCAATCTCTATCGGCCGGTCGACGGCGCCAGCATGTCCTGCCAGCCGTCGTCTCCGGTCTTGTTCGAGTTTTCGACCGCGTACTTGACGCCATCGGGCCCCACCAGTTCGCCGCTCTGCGGGAGGTACACCGCCGGGGGAGGGCCGGCGGGCGTGTACACGCACGGGTTCGGTTGCTGCCCATTGCATTCGACGGTGCCCGATCCCGGCCGTTGCAGCGGATCGCTGGTCGGCGGCGGCGTCCCCGCCACCCGGTCGGAGGGCGCCGGATTGAGGCCGTTGTTGACCGACGGCGCGGGCATCACGAGCCCCGGTTTCACGGGCTGGTCGCAACGCGCGGCCGGCGCAGGACAGGTGACGATCTGGTTGGGGTCGCCGTACCACGGGTTGGTGCCCAACGGCACGTACGGTTTGGAATCGCGGCACTCCCGTGGCGTCGCGGCGCGTTTACCCGGGACGTCGACGCATGGAAGGTTGCGTGCGCCGCGCACGGCGTTCGCGGGGGTGTCCTGCGGGATCTTGCAATAGGTTCCGGACGGCATCGGCGCGAGGCTGGTGTCCGCGGGAGACCGCCACTCGGCCGCCGGGAGGAACCCGGTCAGACACGGCGGGGGCTGGTTGATCGTCAGCGAGGTGCCGAGCGACGCATACCCCGGGAAGGCCGACGTCACGGTTTGGCCCTCCGAGGCGCCCTGCGGGTAGGCGACCAGGAGTTGCTCGACGCCCTTGTGGTAGCGCTTGAGCATGTCCAGCACGATCTCGAGATTCGCCAGGGTCTGCGGCAGCGACTCGCGGACGTCGCCGAACACCTCGTTGACCTGATCGGCGGTCGGGGCCGCCTGGGTCAGGATGCTCTGCACGTGCCGGTCGTTTTCCGCGCTCTGGGCGGCCAGGATGTTCAGATTGTGTGACCACCGCTCGATCGAGTCGCCGGAGTTGACCTGACTGTCGATGACGGGCCCGGAGTTCTGGACGATGTCGTTGATGTCGGAGATGTTGGTCTTGAAGTCGCCGGCGATGGCCTGCGTCGCGTCGACCAGGCGTTGCAGCGCGGGGCCCAATCCGCCTACGGCTTGGGCGGTTTCGTCGAGCAGCGAGGCGATCTTGTCCTTCGGCAGCACGGCCAGCCCGCGGTTGGCCGCGTCCAGCGCGGGCCCGATCTCGGTGGGGATGGTCCCCTTCGTGATCGTCTGGCCGGGCGAGAAGTACTGGCTCGGATTGCCCGTCGACACCAGGTCCAGGTATTGCTCACCGACCGCCGACACCGAATGCACGTTCGCCGACGCGTCAATCGGTATCCGGTAGCGGTCGCCGATGCTCATGGTCACCCGCGCGCCCGTCGCGGTCGGCTCGACGGCGGTGACCGTGCCGATGGTTTCGCCGCGATAGGTGACGTTGGAGGTCTTGTACAGCCCACCCGACGCGGGCAGGTCCGCCCTCAGCGTGTACTGGCCGATTCCCGCCGCGCTGGGAATCTGCAAGTAGTACCAGCCCAGCGCGACCGCCGTGATCGCGGTCAGGATGGTGAACGCGACCAGCTGGCGCTTGATGAAGCGGGTCAGCATTGCCTGTCCGCCCTTTCGACCAGGGGGCCACCCGGAACATCGTTGGGGTTCGGCGTGTACCGGACGTCGGGAATCATCGTTTCGGGGTCGCGGCCCCACGATTGCTCGAGCGCGCGCAGCGCCCCGGAGAATCCGGTCCCGGTGAGGACCGCGTTGTCGACGGCGCTCATGGTCAGGTCGAGCGTCAGCGACAGGTTGAAGTAGTCACCGCGGAACGCCTTGGGCACGGCGTCGATGTCGAACGGCCGCACGAGGATCAGCTTGAGGGCGCGGATGAGGTACGGCGCCGCCCGGCCGAGCTCGCGCAGCGGGCACTGCAGCGACTGCAGGTCCTGGTGGATGTCGCCACGCGCGGCCGACAGGTATTGGTCGGCGACTCCGCTGAGCCGTCCCGTCGCGTCGACGGCGTTGATCAGAAGATTCTGTTTGTCGGCGAAATGCTTGAGCAGTGGCGGGAATTCGGTGAGGACCCGGTCCAACACATCGGAGCGGGGACCCACGTACGCCAGCAGCCGGTTGGTGGAATCGATGGCCCGGGTGATGTCGGCGCGCTGCTCGTCGAGCCGGGCGGTGAAGGTGTCCAGCTTGCCCAGGAAGGCGCGGATCTGGTCGGCCCGCCCGTTGAGGATGTTGTAGACCTCGTTCTGCAGCACTTCGAGGTTCGGGATGCCGCCTCCGTGCAGCACGATGGCGAGGCTGGCCAGCGTCTGCTCGGTGGTGGGATAGGTGGACGCGTTTTTCAGCGGGATGGTGTCACCGTCCCGCAGCGGCTCCGGGGAGGGGTTGGGCGGCGCCGCCAGCTCAACGTGCTGGGAACCCAGCAGGCTGGTCTGGCCGATCTTGGCGGTGGCGTTCCTGGGCAGCTTGACGTTCTTGCCCAGCCGCAGTGTCAGCGTCGCGACCCAGTTCTTGAGTTCGATCGCGCGCACCGTGCCGACGAAGACATCCGCCACCCGCACCCGGCTGTTGTCGTTGAGGGCCAGCGTGTCGGGCATCTGGACATACACGGTGTAGGAGCCGGGCCCGGAGCCCGGACCGCCGGGCATCGGTACGTTGGCGATTCCGTGCCACTTCGCGCACGAGGTAAGCACCGTCGCGGCGGTCAACACAGCAAGCGCCTTCCAGCCCAGGTGGCGGACCCGAATAGCCAAGGTGCGCATCATGATCCGGCTCCCGTAGCGGCGGCCGCCGGTGTCGGCGCGACCGGACCCGGGACCACGCCCGGCCCCGGGGGCGGTGGCGGGATCGGCACCTGCGGCGCACGCAGGCCGATCGGTGGCACGACGGGGTTCTCGTCATAGGCGTTCGGCGGCCCCGGCGGCGTCTGCAAGCCCGGGGGAGGGGGTGGGCCGCCGGGGCCGCCCAGGAGTTCGGCCAGCGATTCGGGGGTCATCAGGCCCCCGGTGACCGGCCCCACCTGGGTGCCTTGCATGCCCGGCGCGGCGACCCAGCCGGGCTGGGTGTTGCGGTGCGAGAACGGAGTGTCGGGCACCCAGATCCCGGGCACCGTGGTGTCTTTGTACCCGTTGGGCGGTTGCAGCCGGGGTTCGGAGTAGGCGACTTCCTTGGGCAGCACCTCGGCGGTGCTGAACAGGTTCAGCCCGAACGGCAGGTAATTGAACTTGATCGCATCGAGGATCGGCGCCAGGTATTGGGCGCACAGTTCGGCGGATTCCTGGTAGCCCAGCCGGCTGCCGGCCTGAATCATGCTGCACATGAACTGCATTGGGTTGGCGAAGTTCGGGATAGCCGGGATGGACATGACGGCGCCGTGGGACGGGTGGTAGATCTGGCTGAGATTCGTCTCCAGCGTCGGCAGGACGTGCAGGGCGGTCTCCAACCCGTTCAGCGGGTCGGGCTGGACCAGCGTGGTGGTCAGGCTGTCGAGGTTGCCGATGTCATGGGCGAGCACCTCGCGGTTCTTGTCCAAGAACGGGCGCAGCGTTGAGAGTAGGCTGTCGAACTGCTGGATAGCGTTGGACAGGTCGCGGTCGGACCCGGTCAACTCGTCGGTGAACTGGGCGAGGTTCTTGTTCAGCGCGACGAATTGCTGGTCGTCTTTGTGCAACGCGTTGACGAACTGCGCCAGGCTGCGCACCACCGCGAAGAAGTCGCCCCGGCCCTCGTTCAGCGCGGTGAGCGACCGCGACAGGCTGTTCAGTGTGGTGTTGATCTGCTTGCCCTTGCCGGACAATCCGTCCGCGAACGACTCGATGGCCTCACCGAACGGGCCCTTGGGTTGCTCGGGCGTCGGGCCGAGTTTGGAGATGATGTTGGCGACGCTTTCGCGCAGTTCGTCCCACTCCGTCGGCATCTGCGTGCGCTCGATCGGGATCACCGCGTTGTTGCCCATCACCGGGCCACCTTTGTAGGGGGGCTCCAGCTGAATGCTCCGCGACGCCACCAGGGTTGGGTTGACGACTACGGCGGACGCGTTGGCGGGCACCTTGTATTTGTTGTCGTAGTGGAACGTCACCTTCATCTTGTCGCCGGCTGGCTCGATCTTGTCGACTGAGCCGACGCGCACGCCCATGATCTGGACCTTGTCCCCGGAATAGAGCGCGTTCGCCGTTGGGAGGTAAGCGATTACGGTGTTGGTGGTCAACTTCTGATAGAGCCGCCAGCCGACGATCCCTGCGACGAGGGCCAGCAGCACCACCACCGCCCCGACGACCGTCCGGCGCTGCGGTTTGCCGATACCGAAGACGCTACTCAATTCTGGTTACCTCCGGTGATACCGCTGCCGCCCGTGCCGCCGGGGTTGATGAACGGCGCCGGCAACTGCTGTCCGGGTCCCGGGGGCGCCGCCGGCCCCGGCGGGAGTCCTGGAGCGAACGCCGACGGTGGCGGGGCGGGGCCTGCGGGTTGCAGGTTCTCGGTGCGCGCGCCCGGCGGGGCTTGGGTGGGCAGTGGCACCGGTACGCCGGGCACGTCGGGAGGCGGGTCGCCGGGCCGCGCGGCGATCGGGATTCCCGGCGTCGGTGGCAGGCCGTTCGGGTTCGGCGGTGACGCCGCGACGTCGATCGGTGCCGGGAAACTGCCGCCGAAGGCGCCGACGTCAACACCCGCGCAGGGCAACGGGTTCCACGGTCGCGGCAGCGCGTCGGCCGGTGGCGTGTACGAGCAGGCCGTTCCCGGCGGCACCGCCGGTCCCGGATGGTCCGGGGTGCCTTCCAGCACCGGGGGCGCGGGCGGCGGCGCGCCGTTGGGGAACCGGGTGCCATTGGGGTCCGGCCACCGGAACTCGGGAAGCCCGGCGCTGCGCCAGAAGTCCTCCGGATCGATGCCGCGCTTCTTGAACGCGGCGTCGACGAACGGTTGCAAGATCCAATACGGCAGCAGGTTGGACAGGACAATCTTGAAGTACGGTCCCGACGCGACCGATTCACCCAGGGAGGCGGCGAATTGGCTGACGTACGTGAGGGTTTGGGCGAGGTCATCCTTACGCGCCACCAGCACGTCGCTGATCGCGCGCAACTGCTCCAGCACGGGGTTCAGATTCGGGTTGTCGTTGATGAATCCCTGCACCTGGGCCGAGAAAGCGGAAACGTTCTGCAGCAGCGCGCCGATGGCGCGGCTGCGCTCGTTGAACGCGACCAGGAGTGTCTTCGCGTTGACCAGCAGCCGGTTGATCTGTTCGCTGCGGTCACCGAGCACGCTGGCGACCTGATGGGCCTGAGCGAGTAGGTGCTTGATCTGGTCGTCGCGTTTGCCGATGGTGTCGGAGAATCTGGTCAAACCCTCGAGCGTGGCACTCAGATGCGGATAGGTCTGATCGATCGTCTGCGACAACACATTCAGCGACTGCTTGACGGTGTCGATGTCCCACCCGGTGGCGGCCTTGGTGACGTCGAAGGCGGCGTCGTAGAGCTGATACGGGGTGGTGCTCTGGCCCAGCGGTAACACGGCCCCCGGCCGCAACGTCTGCGTTCCGCGCGGCTCGATCTCGAGTACCTTCTTGCCGAGGATGGTGTCGGTCTTGATCGCGAGCCGGCTCTCGCTGCCGATGGTGTTGGCGCCGATATTGAACTTGATGCGGACATGGTCGCCGTCGATATCGAACGCCTCCACCTTGCCGACGTTCACGCCGGAGATGCGCACCTTATCGCCCTTGTTGAGTTGACCGGTGTCGGTGAACTGTCCGTAATAGCTCGGGCTGGCGAACATCATCGGGATGCTGGTGAAGCTTTGGCCGACGGCGACGACCAGCACCAGCACGGTGATGCCCATCAGGCCGACCCGGTTGCGGTTGAATTCCGTCAGCGTTCTCATTGCGGCGTGCACCTACCGGTGGGCTGCTGCCAGATCCGGACCGTGCGGACCGGGCCACCGGGCTGCAACCCGTTCCACCTGATGCTGAGGTCGCACAGGTAGAAGTTCACCCAGTCCCCGTAGAGGCCGATGCTGCGTCCGATGAGATTGAGCGCGGTCGGCGTCTTGTGAATCAGGTCGCCGAGTTGATCACGTTGGTCGACGAGCGGCTGCTGCAGAGCCTGCAGGTAGTTGATGGCCTTGTGCAGCAGCGCGCGGTTGTCGGCGAGGAGGTCGGCCACCGTGCCGGCGGCGTTGCTGATGTTCGCGGTCCCGGCCGCCAGCGGGTCGGCGTGGTTTTGCAGGCCGGTGATCAGTCTTTCGAAGTTGTCGACGGTCTGGTCGAACTCCTTGCGATGCCTGACCGTTGTGTCGAGCACGACGTTCAGGTTCTTGATCACCTCACCGATCGCCTGGTCGCGTTCAGCGATGTGCGCGGTCAGCTGCGCGGTCTGATCCAGGATGTCGTTGATGGTGCCGCCCTGACCCTGGAACACCGTGATGATGGCCGACGCGATGGTGTTGACCTTTTCCGGATCGAGCGCCCTGAACAGCGGCTTGAATCCACCGATCAGGGCGTCGAGGTCGAGTGCGGGCGCTGTTCGGGACAGGGGGATGAATCCGCCCGGCGGCAGGATCCGATCGCTGCCGTCACCCTCGCCGCGCTTGAGCTCCAGGTAGCGGTCGGCGAACAGATTGAGATAGCGGATCTGTGCGGTCGTCGTCTGGTAGAGCGGTATGGACCGGTCGACGTTGAAGTCCACCATCACCCGCTGGCCGCCGTCGATCAGCCGCACCGCTTTGACCTTGCCGATCTCGACCCCGGCGGCGCGGACGAACTGGCCGTTCTTGAGCCCGGTGGCGTTCTTGAACTCCGCGGAATAGCTGTTGGTGCTGTTGAAGCGCATCTGGGCGAACACCACGACGATCGACACGGTGATCAGCAGCAGCACCAGTGAGACGATGCCGAGCTTGATGGCGGAGCCGGTGATTTTCATGGGTTGATCGTGTTGTCCCCGACTTGGCGGCCCCAGACGTACTCGATGGCGTACGGTGAGCCGGTTTCCAGATGGTTGTAGGGCGCGAGGCTGGCGCCGGTATCGACCACCAGACTCGGCGCCGGCCACAGGTCATGGGTGATGGCCTGCCAGCAACCGGGCGCACCGCCCGGCCCGCCGCGGGCGTTCACGCGGGGCAGGTTGTCCGGGTACACAAAGGGATTCGGCGCCCCGCCCACCAGCCCGGCCAGGGTCAGGAGCCCCATCGTGGCCGCGGTGCCGGCCAACCCCGGGAGCGTCAACATGCCGCCCAGCCCTGAGGTCAGCTCGGTCATGGTTCTCAGCGCATAGCCGTTGCCGCCGCCGGTGGTGGCATAGGCCGCCGGTTCCTCGTCGTAGTAGTTGCGGATGGTGCAGAAGATCTCGGGGCTGTAGGTGTCGAACAGCTGGGCGGTGGGCACCAGATCGGCGGCGCCGCGCTGCAGGTAGGGCCCGCCGCGCTTGAAGATGTCTTCGCCGGTGTTGCCCAGCCCCGCCGCGGACAACAACGCAGAATCCAGATCGGCCTCCTGCCGGTGCAGGGTGCGCGCCGTAACCACCGCGTTGTTGAGGGAGTCGAGCAGATCCGGCGCGGCTTTGGCGTAGACGTCGCCCAGGGCGCCGAGCTGTTGAATGTCATGCCGGATCTGCGGCATTTGCGGGTTGATGTCGTCGAGGATGGCGTTGGCGTTGACGATCGATTGCCCGAATTTGTCGCCCAACCCGGTCAACGCCTGCGCGGCTGCAGCCAGCGTCAGGTTGAGCTTGACCGGATCCAGCTTCTCCGTTATCGAGGTGAGCGTCTCGAACAGGGTGTTGAACTCCGTTGTCACCGACCTGGCATCGATCACGTGCTGCGACGTGATGCGTTGTGGCGTCGGCTTTTTCGGCGAGGTCAACGACACGTACTTGTTACCGAAAACCGTGGTCGCCTTGATATTGGCGTCCACGTTGGCCGGAATCAGCTCGATCCACTTCGGATTGACGTTCAAGACGAACTTGGCGGCCGGTATGCCGTCACGCTCGATCTCCGAAATGCTGGCCACCCGGCCGATCTCCACGCCGTTGTAGGTGACCTTCGAACCCGGATCCATCACCAAGCCCGCCCGGGGGGCCAACATCGTCAAGCGCGTCGTCGGCGTGAGCTGGCCCCGAAACTGCAACCACACGAACCCCAACACCACCGCGGAGACAATCAGGAACGCCAGCGCCGTCGTCCGGTACGGCGGAATGCGTTGCGGGTTCTCTTTCACCGGGGTCGTCATGGGCGGCTACACGGTGAGGTTGAAGTTGGGGGTCTTGCCGTAGACCGCCATCGCGGTCAGCACGACCACCACGACGATGGTGATCAACGACAACCGCATCGAGCGGCCGACCGCTTCGCCGACGCCGACCGGCCCGCCGGTGGCGGTGTAGCCGTAGTAGCAGTGGGTGGTCATCACGACCACCGCGACCAGGATGACCTCCGCGAACGACCAGCCGACGTCGTTGAGGCGCAGGAACGTGTGGAAGTAGTGGTTGTACGTGCCGATGGACTGCCCGTACAACAACACGGTGGTGACCTGCTGGGACAGGAACGCCATGGTCATCGCCAACCCGTAGAGCGGGACGATGACGATCAGACCCGCCACCACCCGGGTGGACGCCAGAAAGGGGACCGACCGGATGCTCATCACCTCGAGCGCGTCGATTTCCTCGCTGATGCGCATGGCGCCCAATTCGGCCGTGGCACCCGCGCCGACCGTGGCGGCCAGCGCCTGACCGGCGGCCACCGGCGCCACGAACCGCACATTGACCAGGGCGGCCAAGAACCCGGTGAACGCCTCGACACCGATGTTGCCCAGCGTCGCGTAGCCCTGAATGGCGACGAGTGAACCCGCCGACAAGGTGATGAAGCCGACGATGGCGGCGGTGCCACCGACCACCGCCATCGCGCCGGTGCCCATCCCCATCTGGGCAACCATGCGGAGCAGCTCTTTGCGGTAGCGGTGTACGGCGAAGGGGATCTGCCCGACGGCGCTCAGTGCGAACCAGACCATCTGCCCGATCTCGACCAGCGGGCGAGACGGGACGTCCCCGTAACGGATGACGAATGCGCTCGTCCGCGGGAAGCGGACGCGGAGGGCGGCAGCCGTGGACATGTCAGCGCCCCGTCCCGAACCGGACGCCGATGGTGGTCAGCGCCGCGTTGACCGCGAACAGCGCGATGAAGCAGAGCACCACCGTCTCGTTCACGGCGGTCCCGAGGCCCTTGGATCCGCCGCGGACGATCAGCCCGCGGTAGCAGCCGACCAGGCCGGCGATCAGTCCAAACGTCGCGGCTTTGATGAACGCGATCACCACCTCGGGCAGGCCGGTGAGCGCCGTCAACGTGGAGAGGTAGGCGCCGCTCGAGACGTTCTGCAGGTAGACGCTGAACAGGTAGCCGCCCCCGAGGCCGACGGCGACCACGAGGCCGTTGAGCAGCACCGCGACAAGTGTGGAGGCGACGACCCGGGGCACCACCAGGCGGTGGATCGGGTCGATGCCGAGCACCTCGAGCGCGTCTATCTCCTCGCGGATGGTGCGCGCGCCGAGGTCCGCGCAGATGGCGGTGCCGCCCGCGCCGGCGACCACGAGCACCGTCACGATCGGGCCGAGCTGGGTGACCGCGCCGATCGCGGCACCGGCCCCCGACACGTCGGCGGCGCCGATCTCCGCCAGCAGCAGGTTCAGCGTGAAGATGAGCAGCACGGTTTCCGGGATGGACACGGCGATGGTGGGCAGCAGCGATACCCGCATGAGAAACCAGCCGTTCCAGATGAACTCGCGCCATTCGAACGGCTGTCTCAGCGCTTTCCCGGTCAGCACGCACATGCGGAAGAATCCACCGGCCACTTCCGTCCCGGGCCGAATCCGACTGCTCAATTTGCTGGCGGTCAGGTGGGAGGTGGTCATGCGTGCCGTCCCGAACGCGACCGCGCAACGAGGGCTTTCGGTTCCGCCGCTTCGTCAAGCGGGCGATGGGTAGTCGCGGGACGGTCATCGCGTTGGTGATCGTGATCCTGGTTGGCGGGGCGGTCCGCCGCGCGGCCAACCAGTGCAAAGCGCTGCACTACAGAGTGTTTCGAGTGAGGCGGGACGGGGCCGGATTCCTGATTCCTTCGCCGCGGGTCTTGCCGCAAGAGCGGTGGCCCCCATCGGTGGCGTACCGCGCGGGCTGACTCCCGACGCGAGTCGACCCGGTGATCCTCCCGATCGACACTCTGAGATCCCACCCTTCGGCTCCATGCCGCCCTAGTTTGCGCCACGCATCACTATGGCATTAGACCGTACGGTCAGTCAATAACCGCCGGCGGCGGCGAGTATTCGCCGCGCGAGTAATTCGGGGGTGGCCAGCGCCGTGTTGACGTCTTTTTGGTGATTTACAGGGGTTTTGGCGGTAGTCGGTACGCCTGGCGCCACATCGTCGGCCTTTCTTTTGAGAAAAGCCTGCGCACGGAAACCGACCGCGCGTACAGTATTCGGCAGGGCTTTTCGGTGCTTTTCCCGTTCGAACGAGCGTCGGCCAACGCTGACGCGGCGCATCAAGCGGAGCCTCGGTAGGGCCAATTACGGCCCCGCGCAATGGTGTTGGAGGCTAGGCGGCCGGACCCGTGACGGCGGCGAGGCATTCACGCACCACCGAGACGACGTCGGCGGAGGGGCTTGCCCACTTGCCGAGCCCGAGCCGATCGAGCAGTAACCCGCCGAGGAACACGTCGACGAACGCGGCCCCTACCTGTTCCGGGCTGCGGGAATCGGCGGGGCCGAACCACACCCACATCCACTCGAGCGATCCCCACAGCTGCAATGCCGCCAGTTCGATGTCGACGGCTCGGAAGACCCCGCCGTCGATTCCGCTGCGGATCTCCTCAATCGCCAAGCTTTGCAATTGGTTCCGCAGCTTCCGGACTTGCTGCATCGCCGGGTCGTCGGACAACTGGACCACCTCGCGCTGGCTTGCCACCGTCGCCTCACGGGCGACCACCTGGAGCAGCGCGGAGGTGTAAATGATTGCGGCGATGCGTTCCTGCGGTGTACCGAGCCGGGACCATGCCATCTGCACCGCATCGAGTTGTCGGGCGAGGTGGGTTTCCTCGAGCTCCCGCAACATCTGTGCCTTGGTGCCGAAGTGATGAACGATGGTGCCCTTCGACATGCCAAGCTCGTCGGCGATGTCGCCCATATTCGTTCTGTCGTAGCCGCGTTCGGCGACATAGCGGACAAACGCGTCGAAGATCTCGCCACGCCGACCAGGTCGAGGCATCGTGCACCCTTCGGCTCTAACTAACCGTACGAACGGTCCATCATAAGCTTGACGATGTCAAGATCCCCCGAGCCGCGCCACCGGGGCGGCAGACATCGTGCGACGCGTCCGTCAGCCGAAAGCGTGGCGCGTCAGAACCCGCTTGGTTCGGGGCGGCTACACCGCCCTGTGGCCATTCAACCTGTCGGGTGCGGTCACGACATAGGTGTTCGCCTTGGACGCCGGTTTGATTTCACCGGCGGTATACACGGTCATGAGATCTCTGCCATCGCTATCGACGACGCACACATAGGTGTCCGTCTCGGCGTCGTAGTCGAAGCTGTCCCAGGCCAATAGGAACGCCAAGCAGTTGCCGTCGCGATCGGCGACGACGAGCTTGTGCACCCCCGACTTCCGTAGTAGCTCGGCGTCCTGCGCGCGCTGCTGAGGGACCTGGCTGGTGTGGAGCGTGGCGTGTGACATCTGTGTACTCCCTTAGCGAGGATGTCTCCCTGTAGCCTAGGCTCAACTGCTTGGATACTCCGAGCCTTGGCGGAAACGTTTCTCTCCGATCAGGAAGGCGACCAGGGCACTAGGGCCCATCTCAAGGGGCCGTAAGTCGCTTACCCGAGGGGACCGTGTCTCGGGTTTTGGGTCGCACCGCCACCAACACGACCCCGGCGGCGAACAGGGCGGCGGTCGGCCAGGAGAATCGCCCGTTCGGTGCGAAGCCGCCCTGCGCCAACAGATGCAGCCCGGCGGCGGCCAGGACGGTGCCGGTCAGCATGATCGCCTCGGCAAAGCGGTCACCGAGCGGCAGCCCGAACGTGGGCAGCGGAACCGCGAAGACCCGCCGCTGCCACCACAGCAGCATCAGTTCGGCCGCGGTCACCACGCTGAGTATCGTGATCCACTCCAGCCGGACGAGCCACCACGCCACCGAACCCTCGTGCGGTTGCGGGATCAGCCCTGCCGGATAGGCGACGATCGCGACGATGACAACCGGAACCATGTGCCATAGGTAAAGGGCCATCACGTTGGCGTTGGCGGTGGACAACACCCGCTGCACCGAGCGGTGGTGCAGGATCCGGTCCAGTGCCGGCGCCAATGCCATGGCCAGCCCCGCTTGCGTGCACCCGAAGGCCATCATCGCCACCGTCGGCGGCGTCGTGTTCTCGATCGCTTCGCCAGGAACGCCGATCATGCTCACCGGATACGGCCCCACCCGGATCAGCAGCATCAGAGCGACGGCCGAGGCGGCAGCGAGCAGCATCGGCCGGCGGCCGGCCAACAGGCCACCCTGCCAGGCGATCCCGAGCTGGTAGAGCAGGCCCCAGCACAGCAGATAGTTCAGCGTGCCGATATAGGGGACGTGGCCCGCGAGCGAGACGGCGTCGACCAGCACGACTCCCGCGGCCAGTACCAGCGGGACCACGAGGCCCCAACGCCTATGCGCCGCAACGGCAATCGGCGTCAGTGACACGACGAGCACGTACACCGCGAGGAACCACAGGTGCATGGCCACCGCCCAACCCGCGTATTCCATCACGGTGCCGGGCAAATGCCGGGCCCGCAGGACCACCACGATCGCCGAAATCAGTGCGACATAGACCGTGGTCGGTCCGAGCACCCGAGCGAGTCGATGCCGGATCCAGGCCTGGCGCGAGAAGCTCTCGGCGTCGCGGCGGTGAGCCCACGACACGGCCCCGGCATAGCCGGCCACGAAGAAGAACACCGGAACCGCCTGGAAAATCCATGTCAGCCATTGCGTCCATGGCATGTCGAGCAGCGGGTTCTCGCGGCCGAATTGCCCATCGTGGTAAGTCACCGAACCGGCCAGCCAGTGGCCCAGCACGATGAGGACCACGCCCGAGGCGCGGTAGTAGTCGACCGCGAGATTGCGGGCCGGTCGCGCGGTTTCTACGTCGTCCATCGGATCGCGGCGAGATCGATGCGGTGCACTCGCGCAACGGTACCCGCCCCGTCCCGTGAAGTCGCCGGGCGCACAATGACCCCATGAAACAAGCTCGCCTCGCCGACCTGGAAGTCGGCCGCCTGGGCCTGGGCGCGATGGGGATGTCCGTGGCGTACGCAGGCGCAGGCACCGATGATGCCGAGTCGATCCGTACCGTTCAGCGCGCCATCGATCTGGGCGTCACGCTGATCGACACCGCCGAGGTCTACGGCCCGTATGTCAACGAAGAACTGCTCGCCCGCGCGCTGCAGGGCCGGCGGGATCAGGTGGTGTTGGCGACGAAGTTCGGGATGATCTCCCACACGGGGCGCGGCGGGCTGGACAGCAGCCCCGCCAACATTCGCATCGCGGTGGACGGTTCGCTGCAGAGGCTCGGAACCGATCGCATCGATCTCTACTATCAGCACCGCCTCGACCGGGAGACCCCGATCGAAGACACCGTCGGGGCGTTGGCGGAGTTGGTCGCCGCCGGGAAGATTAGGTACATCGGCCTTTCGGAGGTCGGCGTGATGACCATTCGGCGCGCGCACGCGGTTCATCCGGTCACCGCCGTGCAATCCGAATATTCGTTGTGGACACGCGACCAGGAAGACGAGATCTTGCCGCTGCTGCGCGAACTGGGGATCGGGTTCGTCGCCTACTCGCCGTTGGGGCGCGGCTTCCTCACCGGCGCCATTCGCTCCACCGAGGGGTTGCCGGACAGCGACTACCGCAAGACCAATCCGCGTTTCTTCGACGAGAACTTTCAGCACAACTTGAACAGCGCGGACGAATTGCGCAGCATCAGCGCCGATGTCGGGGCCACTCCCGCTCAGGTGGCCCTCGCCTGGCTGTTGGCGAAAGGCCGCGACATCGTGCCGATTCCGGGGACGAAGCGCGTGGCGCGCCTCGAAGAGAACGTCGGTGCGGACGCCGTCGAACTGACCGCCGACCAGCTGTCCCGGCTCGACCGGCTGACCCCGGCCATCGGGGGCCATCACGCCGAGGCGCAGATGAAGTGGATCGACCGTTAGTGGGCGTCGCCAAGAAACTGGTGATCGGGGCGAGCGGCTTCCTGGGCTCGCATGTCACCCGGCAGCTCGTCGCCGCCGGCGCCGACGTGCGAGTGATGTTGCGGCGCACCAGCTCTACCAAGGGAATCGACGATCTCGATGTCGAGCGCTGCTACGGGGATGTCTTCGACGACCGGGCGCTGGCCGCGGCCATGGCCGGGTGTGACGTCGTCTACTACTGCGTCGTCGACGCCCGGATGTGGCTGCGGGACCCGGCGCAGCTGTTCCGCACCAACGTCGAGGGGCTGCGACACGTCCTCGACGCGGCGCTGGGCGCCGACCTCAAGAGGTTCGTCTACACCAGCACCACAGGCACTTTGGCGATCAGTAACGGTAAGCCAGTCACCGAGGACGATCCGCACAACTGGGATCAGGGCGGCCCGTATATCGAGGCGCGGGTGGCCGGGGAAGACCTGCTGCTGTCGTACGCGCGGGACAAGGGATTGCCCGCCGTGGCGATGTGCGTATCCACCACCTATGGGCCCGGCGACTGGGCGCCGACCCCACACGGCTCCTTGCTTGCCCTCGTCGCGACCGGAAGGTTTCCGTTCTATTTCGGCTACTCGGCCGAGGTGGTGGGCATCGAAGACGCCGCAAGGGCAATGCTTCTCGCAGCGGAGCGCGGACGCAACGGCGAGCGCTACATCGTCTCCGACCGCTACATGAGCGTCCGGGAGCTGCATGAGATCGCGGCCACGGCCGTCGGCAGGCGCCCGCCGCGCATCGGTATCCCGATGTCCGTGCTGCGCGCCGGTGCGCGGGTCAACGACGCGGCGGCGGCGCTGCTGGGCCGGGACCTGCCGTTCGCCTACGTCGGAATCCGCATGGCCGAATTGATGTCCCCGCTCGACCACGGCAAGGCCGAACGCGAGCTCGGGTGGACGCCCGGACCCGTCGAGGACTCGATTCGCAAGGCCGCCGTCTTCTTCGCGTCCCTGAAGTGATACGCGGTGGCGACCCGTCCCCGCAAGCGGGGAGATACCCGCAGCGCCCGGCCGGGTAGCTAGTCGACGCCGGCCAGCGCGGCGGTCCCGTATTTCTTTTCGATCAGCGACCACGGGTCGGCGTATGGTCCACGCCCCTCGAGCCGGCGCTGCACCATCAGGACGGTGCGCAGTACCGGGCGCAATACGGGGCTCAGCAGTCGCACGACGGTCCGCAGGCGCCCCTGTGTTTGGGCGATCCACGCCAGGGTGTCGGACCAGTCGTGCTCCTGAAAGTTCAGCAGCGCCTGCGCTTCGGTGGTGTCGTACCAGCCGGTGAAGCTCCAGCCGCGGTCGTCGGTGGGGTCGCCGGGCAGGCTGGCGGACGGGCCCAGGCCACCCAGGCCGACGGCGTCCATGAGTCCGTCCTCGAGGTCGCGCTGGGTGAGCACGTAGGTCTCGTTGCCGCCGATCAGGATCACCTTGCCCGCGATCGCCGACTCACGGTCGACGCCGTTGGCGAAAGCGAGCGCCACATCGCGCGCGTCCACGGCGTGCATGCGGTTGTCGCCGGGCATCGACCGCATCAGCAGCAGCGAGTCGCTGTTGACCGTGGTGTGGGTATCCGGCGAGATGACCCCGCCCAGGCGGAACAGCGCGTACGGCAGGCCACTGTCGCGGATCGCCGCCTCGGCGAGGACCTTGTCCTGACCGTATTGGTCGATGGGGTTCACGGGGGTATCAGGGGTGATCCGCTCCGGCTGGCGGTAGGGGTTGCGCGATCCGTAGACCGCGGCGCTGGACGCCATCAGGAACAGCGGCGGCCGGGGGAGCGCGGCGCAGGCCGCCAAGAGATTCTCGGTGCCACCGACGTTTACCTTGCGGGCCAACGCGGGCTTGCGATACGACAGCGGGGACACGACCGCGGCGAGGTGGACGACCGCGTCGGGCCGATGAGTCGCGGCGAGCCCGCGCACCGCCTCGGCGTCCAGCAGATCGGTGTAGGCCGCAATGAGCGTGCCGGGGTACCCGCCGGCGGCCAGCTCGCGTTCGACGGCGACGGTGTTGTCGTTGCGCAGATCCATTGCGATGACGGTGCGTCCCCGCTCGAGCAGGATCTGAGTGCAACGCTTGCCGACTTGTCCGAACGCGCCGGTGACCAAAACGGTAGAGGCAGTCATGGCTTTGTCATTGTCCCATCAGTCGATTGGCGGCTCTGCCGATCGCGCGTCGGATTCGCTCGGAGACGTAGATCGAGAATACTGGGGTGACGATATCCTCTCGCACGCGAGTTAGCTTGGAGCTCTTGATAAACCACTGACCGTCGACGTTCTCATAGGTCTCGTGGTAGTGGCCGTACCCCACCAAGGTCACGCCTGCTCCGAATCGGACGACGTCTTGCACCGCCCACACCCCGCGGGCGGTGGTCGCCGAAGTGAGCGTGATTTCGGGGGCGTGCACCTGGTGCGCCGTGGCCTGGGCCGGCCGCCCGAGGGCCTTGCGGGTGAACGACACGAACTCGTCCGCGCCCTCGATGACCTTGCCGCCCGCCTCGGCGGTGTCGCTGACGAAGTCATCGGTGAAGACGGTTCGCCACGCCGCCCAGTCCTTGTTGTCGAGGTATCGGCAATAGCGAGCCTTGAGCTGCTTGATCGATTCGATGTCCAGCAGTGTGGCCGCGTCGGCGATCGCGTCGTGCGCGCGCTGTGTCATAGCGGCTCTATTCCTTCGGTGTGCGCCCCTGCGTGACGTTTCACTGGCGAAGTGTAAACCTGTCAGCCCTTGAAGTAGACGACCTGATGCGTGGTCGCCAGCAGCGTGCCCTCCCGCGTCCATACCTGCGCGCTCTGGTCGAAGTAGCCCCGGGAGAAGCGGTTGGCGTGGGCGGTGCACAGGACGAAGTCGTCTCCCAAATGGTCGAGTTGGTGCTGGTCGGCGTGGAAATATGTCGTCAACGAGATGGTCCCCGACGGGATGACGTTGCCGCGGCGCAGGAACACGCGCGGATAGAAGACGTCGCTCAGGGCCGCCAGCGCCGGGTAGTCGACGGGGCGGTGGGCGCCGTCACGCACCCACAGTGTGGTCGTCGAGGATTCGCTCGGTTGCCCGTCCTCCCTGGGAATTTGTCCCTCGACATACCGCATGTCGTAAAGGCTGGTCCATCGAACGATGCCGGGATCGGTGGGCGGAACCTGCTCCGGGTCCGGTGCGCTCGGCGGGCGGCTTTCCGTGTCGCCCCAGCTGTCGCGGCGCAGAGCGAACAACGCGGTCACCGTTGTCTTGACGTCTCCATCCTGGCCGAGTTCGGCGATCCAGTGCTGGTTGCTGCGGTTGGTGCGCGCGGCCCGCAGTGAGATGTCGAAGTCGCCGTCGGCGATGGGGGCGGCGTAGTTGACCGTCAAAGCCAACGGTTCGCCGATGCGCTCGGGGTGCGATTCGATCGCGTGCAGCATCGTCGCGGCGGTGATGCCACCGAAGGGCCCCACCATATTGGCCCATTCCGGATGGGTCCGGCCGCGCCTGGTGTCGGCGTCGATGGTTTGCAGCCGGATGGCGTCGTCGAAGGGGTGCGTCATGAGTCGTCCGCAGACTACCGGCGGGGGACGCGACGCGGCGCCGAGGGCGGGGTCTCGACTGCCTCGGCTCCGCTGCTGTACAGTCGCCCAGCACAAGGTCGACGCTCGAATGAGAGGCCATCCGGTGACTTCCGAGTCGGTCGCAGAATTCCGGAGCCGGGCCAGGGCCTGGCTGGCCGGAAACCTCCCTCGGCTTGATTCCGAAGACGCAATGGCCCTGCAGCGCGACGAGCTGGCTTCGTGGCGCCGCGCGCGTGAATTGCAGAGGAAGCTGTACGACGGCGGATTCGCCGGCATCTGCTTCCCGCGCGAGTGCGGCGGCCTCGGGTTGGGCTACGAATACAAGAAGGCGTTCGACGCCGAGGCCCTGGCCTACGAGACGCCGCTCATGCTCAACGTCCCGTCCTTCGCCATCTGCTGCGCGACGATCCTCGACATGGGCAGCGAGGAACAGAAGCGCACCCACATAGCCGCCGCGCTTCGCGGCGACGAAGTGCTGGTGCAGTTGCTGTCGGAACCCAGCGGGGGATCGGATCTTGCGGGCGTCCTCACCCGTGCCGACCGCAGGGACGGACGATGGATCATCAACGGCGCCAAGACATGGAGCACGTGGGCATTCGCCGCGGACTATGGGCTGTGCCTGGCCCGGACGGACTGGAACGCGCCCAAACACGAAGGGCTGACGATGTTCCTGGTGCCGCTTCGGCATCCCGGCGTCATCATCAACCGCATCAAGCAGGTCAACGGCTCGGTCGAATTCTGCGAGGAGTTCTTCGACGACGTCGACGTCGGTGACGACGCCGTCGTCGGTGAGCCGGGTAAGGGATGGGACGTCGCGTCGCGCCAGCTCTACCACGAACGTCGCAGCATGGGCGACGGGTCGGAGTACACCAGCGGGCCGGGAATCGCCGAGGCCGAGGATGTCTCCGTCGACCTGCTGTCGGTGGTCGAGAAGGCGAAACAAGCCGGCAACGAACGTGTCCGGGAAATGGTCGGGCGAGCTTTGGTGCACAGGGCGGTGCATGGACAACTCAGCGAGCACGTCTTCCACGCCGTGGCCGGCGGTTCGCTGCCGCCCGCCGCGGGATCGATCATCCGGCTCTACATGGCCGAGGTGCACGACGTCGAAGTCGACACCGCGCTGGCCGTCGCCGGACCGGCGGCCGTTATCGACGACGGGACGGGTTTGCTCGACATCGGCACGCGCTACCTGGGCCGCCAGATTGCCAGCATCGGTGGCGGGACCACGGAGATGGCACGCAACGTGATCGGGGAGCGGGTCCTGAATTTCCCGCGCGAGTACGCCGCCGACCGTGGCGTGCCGTTCAACCAGGTGCGGCACGGAAAAGCTTGAAGGAGGCCGGAATTGAGCGACCAGCTTCGTGACATCCGGGAGTTGGCGGGAGACTCCGAGGCATACCGGGACGAGCTGTATCGGCGCTGGACGGGTCTGCTCAGCTACCGCTACATCGGCCGCAAACACTCCTCGATGGACATCGGTGAGGTCGACGACACCGTCACCATTCGCCGTGACATGCGCAACGAGGCCGGTGGAATCATGGTGGCGCCGTTGGCCATCTCGTCCCCCGAAGGATGCCAGACGGACATGGTCGCGGTGCCCAATCCGGTCATCGCGTCGGTGCAGATCATCGACCCGGGCTACGACGTCAGGCGGGTCGAGATCGTGGGTTCGGGCATCGTGCACCAGGGCCGCACCATGGGTTACGGGCGGTGCAAGATCGTCGACGCCGACAATCCGGATCGGGTGATCGCCTTTAACGAGGGGCAGGGAGCGATCATCGGCATTCCGCCGGAAGGCCTGGGCCGGATGGACGTTTCGGGTACGGAATTGGAGATCGAGGACTCGCCGGACCTGCCGCCGCTGTGGCAGGCCTTCGGGGCCAGCAGGCGGGACGATGGCCATTGGGTGCTGCCCGAGCTCAGCACCGAACTCGCTTCGCCGGACGCCGCGCTGCACATCGGCCCGCAGCACGTCGTCCTAGAAACCGCGGCGATCGACCTCGCCGCCGGCGTCGCGGGGACCCGAAAGCTCCAGGTGGTCAGCTGGCACGTCATGTTCATGTCGCGCGGCAAGGTGGGTCCCTTCCGGGTCGAGGGGGTCGCCCACCGCGGCGCCCCCGGCCGCGTCGGCGTGCGCATGCTGCTGCACGACGAGGGGAACGCGGACAAGGCCGTCACCTCCGCTGCGGCGGTCTTCGACGTCCTGGATTCTTGACCGGCCGGTGGGGGACGCCTCGCCTGCCCGGTGCCGCCCATAAACGAACTCGAATATCGGCGTGGCCATCAGGGTCGTGACCACGGCAACCAGAACGAGGATGCTGAAGAGCGTCGGGGTGATGATGCCGGCCTGGAGCCCGATGTTGAGCAGAATGAGTTCGATCAATCCGCGGGCGTTCATCAAGGAACCCAGCGCAACGGCCTCACGAAAAGGGACTTTCCTGAGCCACGCGACCACCGCGCACGAAACGCCCTTGCCAAAGATCGACAGCAGGAGCATTCCCACCGTCACCGCCCACAGTTTCGGGCTGTTCACCAGGCCGATCTGGGTATTCAGCCCCGAGTAGACGAAGAACAGCGGCAGCAACAACGTGGTCACCAACGGCTCGAGCCTGGCGGTGAGTTGGTGGGCGAAGAAGCCGGACGGCATTGCCGCGCCCAGGACGAATGCGCCGAATATCGCGTAGATGCCGATCGCGTCGGTGAACCATGCGCACGTCATGAGCAACACGAGGACGGTGCTGAACGTGGATGTGCTGACCGCGTTGCGGCGCTCGGATCTCGCGCCGAGGGCGGCCAGCGCTTTCCGCCCGACGGTCAGGAGCAGCGCCGTGTAAAGAATGCCACCGGCTATCGCCGTGGCGGCTGTGGTGGGATTGCCTCGATGGATGGCGAGCACGACGGCGAGGATGCACCAGGAGAGCGCATCGTCGATCGCGCCGCAGATCAGGGCGAGCGTACCTAGAGGCGTTCCGGAAAGCCGTTGTTCGAAAATGATTCGGGCCAGCATTGGAAACGCGGTGGTTGCGATCGACGCGCCCAGGAACATCATCGCCAAGGCGAGCGAGACGCCTTTTCCGAACAGCACGCCACTGTTCAGCAGGGGCAGGGCGACAAGCGCACCCAGGGCAAGCGGCGCGAGGATGCCCGCGGCCGACACCGCCGCCGCGGTGCCGGCGCGGTGTTTGACGAGGTTGGCGTCGAAGCTGAGGCCGACGAGGAACATGTACAAGACCAGGCCGATCTGCGCCGCGGTGTAGAGCACCGTGTTCGCCTGCCCGGGCGGAAAGAGATCGTGCTGCACGCCGGGCGCGAGCCGGCCCAGCAGCGAGGGGCCCAAAAGTACGCCGGCAATCATCTCGCCCACGACTTGGGGTTGCCCCAAGCGTTGCGCAACCAGCCCGACGAACCGGCATGTTCCGAGGATGACGGCAAGTTCGAGGAAGAAATGTACGGCGGTTGCTGCCGGCATGATGACGTCCTGAGTGTCTGTGGTCGGCTTGATCAGGGCGCCAAGCGCGACGAACGGTTGAGATCGGCTTTGCCGCAGCGCATCTGGCCGCAATGCCGCCAGCGTCCCGCCACCTCGACGCCGTGGGCTTGCAGGCTTGCGAGAGTCCTCATTTCGTGTAACGTACTTAACTATTAAGTAACTTAATCTCCCTGGCTTTGCAAGAGGTGGACGTGTGGACGTGCGCGCGCAGCTGTCGCAGTTGAGCCCCGAGGCGCGCGAGACGCTGGCGCGAAGGATCAAGGGCCTGTTGGATGCCGACAAGGTCGGCTCCGATCACGACGTCACCATCGTCGGAGGTGGTGCGGCGGGGCTGACCCTGGCGCTGGAGATCCAAACCGCCAGGCCCCAGACCCGCATCGCCGTCATCTCGCCCACCTCCCACCCAGTGCCTGAGATCACCCACACAGTCGGCGAATCGACGGTCGAGGTTTCCGCCCACTACCTCCGTGAACGCATTGGGTTGGCCGAGCACTTGCAGACGTCGCAGATCCGCAAGATGGGCCTGCGAATGTTCTTCTCCCACGGCGGCAACACCGATATCGCCGAGCGGTTGGAACTCGGCAGTTCCTCCTACATCCCCCAGGTGACGTACCAGATCGACCGCGGCAGGCTGGAGAACGAGCTTTACCGACGTTGCCACTCGGCGGGCATCGACGTCCGCCGCGGCCGCGCGGTCTCGGTCGAGTGCGGTTCCGGCGGACACCCGCACACCGTTTCCATCCAGAGCGGTGACACGATCACCCGAACGACGGCGCGTTGGGTGGTGGATTCATCCGGACGAAATCGTGCGCTGGCCCGCCAACTGGGTCTACGGCGCGCCAACGAACACAACTGCAATGCGGTGTGGTTGCGTGTCGCCGCCGAAATAGACGTCGGCCGGTGGAGCGAGGATCCGGCCTGGCAGGCCCGCATCGTCGAGGGTGATCGCGCGCTGTCCACGAATCACTTGATGGGGGAGGGCTACTGGGTCTGGCTGATCCGGCTCGCGTCCGGATCCACCAGCGTCGGCATCGTCGCCGACCCGGCGTTCCACCCGTTCGACCGCTTCAACACCCTCAGCAAAGCTCGGTCGTGGCTCACCGAGCACGAGCCGCAATGCGCGGCGGTGCTGGCAGAACACGAACACCTGATCAAGGACTTCAGGGTGATGAAAAACTACAGTCACGGCGCCACGAAGGTTTACGACGGCCGCGACCGTTGGTGTCTCACCGGAGATTCGGGGATCTTCCTCGATCCGTTGTACTCGTCGGGCCTGGACCTCGTCGCCATCGGCAACGGCCTCATCACCGACATGATTGTCCGCGAACTCGACGGTGAAGACGTCGTCGCGCGGTCGGGAATCAGCGACTCGCTGTTTCGATCCCTCACCGACATGTGGCTCGCCGTGTACTGCGATCAATACGCGCTGATGGGTTCGCCGGCCGTGATGTCCGCCAAGGTGATTTGGGACATCGCCTTCTACTGGGGCTTTGTCGGCTTGCTCTACCGGAACGGGCGGTTCGTCACTGTCGCCGACGATCCACAGGTGGTTCCTCACCTGGAGGGGTTGATCAAGCTCAGCAACCGCACGCAAAGGTTCTTCCGGGAATGGGCCGCGGTCGAGACGGCACGACCGTCGGCCGGGTTCGTCGATTTGTACTCACCGTTGAACTTCATGGTCAGCCTGCACACCGCGATGATCGGCGAAAGCCCGGACATCGCCGCGCAGTTTCGCGCGAACGCCCGCCTCTTGCACCAGCTGGCCGGCCAGCTCGTGGAGACCGTGATCTCGGAGAAGTGCGACCGGTTCTCCGAAGACGGTGTCATGCAGCAGGTGCAGGCGTGGCAACGCGACTCGCTTCTGCGGGAACTGCGAGCCATCTACCGCCACGAGCAGGAAATCAACCCGATCAGCCGGGCGTGGATCCTCGGCGACGCACCCGTACTCGAACCACGTTGACCCGAACACGATTCGCGCACGACCCGGTTCTCACGGTCGAGGCCAGTGAACTCGCCGGCGGCCGGCCAGCGCCTCGGTCGGGCCGGGGCGCGGAGTATCCCGCACAGCGGACGCGGGATGCGCACGCATCGCACTCCTCGAAGGCGATCCGGCGCGGACCGGTGCACGGTCGTAGGGCGAAAGGATGAACATGCGCGCCGCAGCCGGGACTCGTGAACCCTTGGCGATCGTCGGAATCGGTTGTCAGTTCCCAGGCGGTGCGCGGACCCCGGAAAGCTACTGGCACTTACTCTGCAGCGGAACCGACGCCACCGACACCGTCCCCGAATCCCGGTGGAACGCCGCAAAGTACTACGACCCGAACCCCGCCAAGGTCGGCAAGATGGTCACCCGGCGAGGCGGGTTCCTCAGCGAAATCGACCAGTTCGACCCGCAATTCTTCGGAATCTCTCCCCGCGAGGCGCACCTGATCGATCCGCAGCAACGCCTCCTGCTGCAGACGACGTGGGAGGCGCTGGAAGACGGCGGAATATCCGCGGACAGCCTCGCGGGAACCGAGGTAGGCGTCTTCGTCGGCGGTTTCACCCTCGACTACCAACTTCTGCAGAATCGGGGCCGCTCCAGCCGGTACCGATTCAAGGCCCATTCCGCCACCGGAATGATGATGACGATGCTGGCCAACCGGATCTCGTTCGCCTTCGATTTCCGGGGTCCCAGCATGACGATCGACACGGCGTGCTCGAGCTCACTTGTCGCCGTACACCTTGCGGCGCTGAGCATTTGGAACGGCGAATGCGACGTCGCGCTGGCCGGTGGGGTCAATGTCATGATCGGGCCGAACACCGCCATCGCCGAATCGAAGAGCGGATTCCTCAGTCCCGACGGGCGCTGCAAGGCGTTCGACCGTTCCGCCGACGGCTACGCGCGGGGAGAAGGCGGCGCCGTCGTCGTCATCAAGCCGCTCGAGCGCGCGGTGGCCGACGGTGACGAAATCTACGCTCAGATTCTCGGCTCCGCCGTGTCGCAGGACGGCCGCACCGACGGCATCACGGTGCCCCGCGCCGCGGCCCAGGAGGCGGCCATCATTACGGCGCTGCGCAGGGCGGGTATCCGTCCCGACGAGGTCGGCTATGTGGAGGCGCACGGCACCGGCACCCCGGTCGGCGATCCAGTCGAGGCCGGGGCCCTCGGCAGTGTGTTGGCTGCGAACCGGTCACCGGCCGATCCACTGCTGATCGGCTCGGTCAAGACCAATATCGGCCACCTGGAAGCCGGCGCGGGGGTCGCCGGATTGATCAAGGCGGCGCTGGTGCTCAAACATGGGTACATCCCGGCGAACCTGCACCTCAATGATCCGATACCGCTTGCGAATTCGGGTATCGAAATTCCGGCCACCGGTCGTCCGTTTCCGGGCAACGGGCGACGCGTCGCAGGGGTCAACTCCTTTGGCTTCGGCGGCACCAACGCTCACGTCGTGCTCGCCGAGCCGCCGTTTCCCGGTCCAGCCGGCCTAAAGCGGTCGCCGCAGCTGCCGCTGGCCGTGCTGCCGGTTTCGGCGCGTTCGCAAGAGGCGTTAGCCGCGACGGCCCGTCGGCTGGCGGAACACCTCGACGCCCACCCGGAAATCTCACTGCACGACCTCGGCTACACGCTGAGCCGGCGCCGCACGCACCTGACGCATCGCCGCGCGATCGTCGCGGACGGTGTGGCCGACGCGCTGAGTCAGCTTCGAGCCCTGGCGGAAGGGCAGAGCCCGGTCGACCGGACGCCGCCGGCCAAGCCGAAGGTGGCGTTCGTCTGCACCGGGATGGGGCCCCAATGGTGGAAGATGTGCCGGGGGCTGCTTGACGCCTATCCCGCCTTCGCCGACAGCATCGCGCGAAGCGATCGCGAGCTATCCCGTTATGCCGATTGGTCTTTGACCGACGAACTCCGCGCCGACGAAACGGGCTCTCGGATGTCGGAGACGGATGTGGCCCAGCCCGCCAACTTCGCCATCCAGATAGCGCTGGCCGAGCAACTGAAAGAATTCGGCATCATTCCCGACGCCGTGGTGGGGCACAGCGCCGGCGAGGTGGCCGCCCACTACCTGGCCGGCGTCCTCACCTTCGAACAGGCGATCCGCGTCATCTACCACCGAAGTCGTCTGCAACAGCGCACCAGAGGTCTGGGCCGCATGCTCGCTGTCGGCCTCGGCGCCGAATCGCTGATGCAGGCGCTGGAAATCCCAGCGGTCGACGCCATCGGGCCGGGTGTATCCATCGCCGCGGTCAACAGTCCGTCTGCGGTCACCATCGCAGGCGATGGTGACGCCTTGGGCCGCATCGCCCGCCGACTCGACGAGCTCAGGATCTTCAATCGCTTCCTCAACGTGCAGGTGCCGTATCACACGCACTACATGGACGCGGTGAAAGAAGACCTCTTCGGCGCTCTGCAGGGCGTGTCTTCGGGCCCGGCAACCATCCCGCTGTATTCCACGGTGACTGGCGAACGCCTGGAGGGCTACGCCACCGGCGACGCGTACTGGTGGCAGAACACGCGCGCCACAGTACTTTTCGAACCCGCGGTGAGCCGAATGCTCGACGACGGATACACCCATTTCGTGGAGCTCGGGCCACATCCCGTCCTCGCGACGTCGATCGTCGAGATCGCCTCCGCCCAGAAGGCCGAGGTGGTGGTCTTGCCGACGCAGCGGCGCGACGCCGACGATGGCCGCACGCTGATGAATTGCCTTGGCGCGCTGCACTGCGAAGGGCACCTTGTGAGGTGGGAGGCTCTCTACCCCCGGCACGGGGCGCGGCCGCTGAAGCTTCCGCTGTACCCATGGCAGTCCAAACGGTATTGGAACGAAACGCAGGAAGCCGCGGAGGACCTGCACTACAACCCGGTGCATCCCCGAGGAAGGGCAACATCGCGGTGCTCAACTCCGCTTCCCAGGTGGGGTGCACCGCGCCGCTCACCGGTTGCCCGAGCAGGGGATGCACCGGGTTGTAGTGCAGGTCCTCCGCGGCTTCCTGCGTTTCGTTCCAATACCGTTTGGACTGCCATGGG
>NZ_LZJA01000036.1:0-5264 GCF_001666785.1 Mycobacterium sp. E3305
CGCGCTGTTCAATGGCGCGGCTTCTCCTCACGCCGCCGTGCGGCGTGCATCGTCGCCGCGCTGTTCAATGGCGCGGCTTCTCCTCACGCCGCCGTGCGGCGTGCATCGTCGCCGCGCTGCACGGTGACCGGGTCCCCCGCTAGGTTGGGGGCTGTGGCGACCCGCATCGTGATCCTCGGTGGCGGCCCGGCCGGTTACGAAGCCGCGCTGGTGGCCGCCACCTCCCACCCCGACACCACGCACGTCACCGTGATCGACTCCGACGGCATCGGCGGCGCGGCCGTGCTGGACGACTGCGTGCCCTCCAAGACTTTCATCGCCTCGACCTGGCTGCGGACCGAGCTGCGCCGGGCACCGCGGCTGGGGTTCGACATCGACATCGACGACGCCAAGATCTCGCTGCCGCAGATCCACGCCCGGGTCAAGCAACTCGCCACCGAGCAGTCGGCCGACATCACCGAACAGCTCCTCGGCATGGGCGTGCACGTGGTGGCCGGTCGCGGCGAGCTGATCGACCCCACGCCCGGGCTGGCCTGCCACCGCGTCAAGGCGACCGCCCCCGACGGCAGCAGCGGGGAGTTCGAGGCCGACGTCGTGCTGATCGCGACCGGCGCCAGCCCGCGGGTCCTGCCGTCGGCCCAGCCCGACGGCGAGCGGATCCTGACCTGGCGGCAGCTCTACAACCTCGAGGCGCTGCCCTCGCACCTCGTCGTGGTCGGGTCGGGCGTCACCGGCGCCGAGTTCGTGCACGCCTACACCGAGCTGGGTGTTCCGGTGACGGTGGTCGCCAGCCGGGACCGGGTGCTGCCCTATGAGGACGCCGACGCCGCGGCGGTGCTGGAGGAGGCGTTCTCCGAACGCGGTGTCGAGCTGGTCAAGAACGCGCGAGCGCAGTCGGTCACCCGCACCGACGGCGGCGTGCTGGTCACCCTGGCCGACGGGCGCGCCGTCGAGGGCAGCCACGCCCTGATGACGATCGGTTCGGTGCCCAACACCGGCGGCCTCGGCCTGGACCGGGTCGGCATCGAGCTGGGCCGCGGCGGCTACCTGACCGTGGACCGGGTGTCGCGGACCTCGGTGGCGGGCATCTACGCCGCGGGCGACTGCACCGGCCTGCTGCCGCTGGCGTCGGTGGCCGCCATGCAGGGCCGGATCGCGATGTACCACGCGCTGGGCGAGGGCGTCAGCCCGATCCGGTTGCGCACGGTGGCGGCGACGGTCTTCACCAGGCCCGAGATCGCGGCCGTCGGCGTGCCGCAGACGATGATCGATGACGGGTCGGTGTCGGCCCGGACGATCATGCTGCCGCTGCGCACCAACGCGCGGGCCAAGATGTCCGGCTTGCAACAGGGTTTCGTGAAGATGTTCTGCCGAAAGTCCACCGGCGTGGTGATCGGCGGCGTGGTGGTGGCCCCGATCGCCTCCGAGCTGATCCTGCCGATCGCCGTGGCCGTCCAGAACCGCATCACCGTCAACGAGCTGGCCCAGACGCTGGCCGTTTACCCGTCGTTGTCCGGATCGATCACCGAGGCCGCTCGTCGCCTGATGGCGCACGACGATCTGGACTAGCCTGGTTTCGACACCGTCCTACTGGCGAGTAACCGGGTGAGGAGTCCTCTGCCGTGACCGATCCGATGCACGCGCCCACCGAGTTGGGCTCGCCGGCGTCCGTGCTGGGACCGCAGCACCGCGAGGTGGCCTGGGAGCGGCTGGGCACCGAGCAGTTCGACGTCGTCGTCATCGGCGGCGGCGTGGTGGGGTCCGGCTGCGCGTTGGACGCCGCCACCCGCGGCTTGAAGGTGGCGCTCGTCGAGGCGCGCGATTTCGCGTCGGGCACCTCAAGCCGCTCGTCGAAGATGTTCCACGGCGGGTTGCGCTATCTCGAGCAGCTGGAGTTCGGGTTGGTGCGCGAGGCGCTCTACGAGCGCGAGCTGTCGCTGACCACCCTGGCGCCGCATCTGGTCAAGCCGATGCCGTTCCTGTTCCCGCTGACCAACCGCGTGTGGGAACGGCCCTACGTCGCCGCGGGCATCTTCCTCTACGACCGGATGGGCGGCGCGAAATCCGTTCCCGCGCAAAAGCATTTGACCCGGGCGGGCGCCTTGCGGTTGAGCCCGGGCCTCAAACGCAGCGCGCTGATCGGCGGAATCCGTTATTACGACACCGTCGTCGACGACGCCCGGCACACCATGACCGTCGCGCGCACGGCCGCCCACTACGGCGCGGTGGTGCGCTCCTCGACCCAGGTGGTCGCGTTGCTGCGCGAGGGGGATCGGGTGACCGGCGTGCGGGTCCGCGACTCCGAGGACGGCGCCGTCACCGAGGTCCGCGGCCATGTCGTCGTCAACGCGACCGGGGTGTGGACCGACGAGATTCAGGCATTGTCCAAGCAGCGCGGGCGGTTTCAGGTGCGCGCGTCCAAGGGCGTGCACGTGGTGGTGCCGCGCGACCGCATCGTCAGCGACGTCGCGATCATCCTGCGCACCGAGAAATCGGTGATGTTCGTCATCCCGTGGGGCAGCCACTGGATCATCGGCACCACCGACACCGACTGGAACCTGGACCTGGCCCACCCCGCGGCCACCAAGGCCGACATCGACTACATCCTGCACACCGTCAACACCGTGCTGGCCATCCCGCTGAGCCATGCCGACATCGACGGCGTCTACGCCGGGCTGCGGCCGCTGCTGGCCGGCGAGAGCGAGGAGACCTCCAAGCTGTCCCGCGAGCACGCCGTGGCGGTGCCCGCGCCGGGCCTGGTGGCCATCGCCGGTGGCAAGTACACCACGTATCGGGTGATGGCCGCCGACGCGATCGACGCCGCGGCCCAGTTCGTCCCGGCCCGGGTGGCGCCGTCCATCACCGAGAAGGTCAGCCTGCTGGGCGCCGACGGCTACTTCGCGCTGGTGAACCAGGCGGAACACGTTGCGGCGCTTCAGGGTTTGCACCCCTACCGGGTGCGGCACCTGCTGGACCGCTACGGCTCGCTGATCGGCGACGTGCTGGGCCTGGCCGCCGACAACGCCGACCTGCTCAGCCCGATCAAGGAGGCGCCGGGCTACCTCAAGGTGGAGGCCCTGTACGCCGTCACCGCCGAGGGGGCGCTGCACCTGGAGGACATCCTGGCCCGCCGTATGCGCATCTCGATCGAGTACTCGCACCGCGGCGTCGACTGCGCCCGCGAGGTCGCCGACGTGGTCGCCCCGGTGCTCGGCTGGACGACGCAGGACGTCGAGCGCGAGGTGGCGAACTACTGCGCCCGGGTGGAGGCCGAGATCCTGTCGCAGGCCCAGCCCGACGACGTGTCGGCGGACGAGTTGCGCGCGAGCGCCCCGGAGGCGCGCGCCGAGATCCTCGAGCCGGTGCCGCTGAATTGAGGCCGGCGCCCCTACCCGTGCGGGACGGGCTCGGCCCGGCCCGGGTGCGGCTGCGCGGGGGACCGGTGTTCGCGGAGCTGACCGACCGGTTCGGTGCGCGGGCCGTGAGCGGACCGGTCGTCGACGCCGACGGAATGCCGATCGACGAGGCGACCGTCCTGCTCGCCGGGTCGTACGTGTTTCTGTACCGCGAACTGCCCGACGAGGTGCCCGTCCCCTTTGAGATCCCGGTGCTGCATCGCGACGCGGACATCGTGGTCGTCGACAAGCCGCACTTCCTGTCCACCATGCCGCGCGGGCGGCACGTGGCGCAGACGGCGCTGGTGCGGCTGCGCCGGGACCTGGGCCTGCCGGAGCTGAGCCCGGCCCACCGCCTCGACCGGCTGACGGCGGGGGTGCTGGTGTTCACCGCCCGCCGCGAGGTGCGCGGCGCATACCAGACGCTGTTCTCCCGGGGGTTGGTGCGCAAGACCTACCTGGCGCGCGCCGCCGTCGACCCGTCTTTGGTGTTGCCGCGCGTGGTCCGGAGCCGAATCATCAAGCGCCGCAGGGTATTACAGGCTACCTGCGAACCCGGGCCGCCCAACGCCGAGACACTGGTGGAACTCGTCTCCCCGGACGGCCTCTACCGGCTGACCCCATGCACCGGGCGCACCCACCAACTGCGCGTGCAGATGAACTCGCTGGGGGTGCCGATCGACGGGGATCCGTTGTATCCCAACATCATCGACGTGCCGGCCGACGACTTCAGCACGCCGCTGCGGTTGCTGGCGCAGCGCATCGAGTTCGACGATCCGGTGACGGGCGCGCGGCGCGCGTTCGTCAGCCGGCGACCGGGACCGTAATTTCGCTCGGTCTGATCGCTTGCCGGGCGCGCATTCCGGGTGGACAGTCGTACTGAAACTTCGAACGCATCGGAGGGCGCCGGTGGAAATCGTACCGTCGGGCCCGGGCTTCGCGGCGGAAGTGCGGGGAGCCAGCATTCACGACGTCGCGGCATCGCAAGTCGCATACGCGGCGATACGGGCGGCGTTCGAAGAGCATTCGGTCCTGGTGTTCCGCGATCAGGACGTCAGCGACGAAGCGCAGCTCGCCTTCTCCCGCCGCTTCGGCCCGCTGGAGGTCACCAAGGTCGGTTCGGAGGGGCACGGCACCAACCTCGTGATCCTCAAGACCCTCGACGAGACGGGCAGCGTCGTGCCAGAAGGCCACCGCCTTGCCCTGGAGAACAAGGCCAACCAGCTCTGGCACACCGACAGCTCGTTCAAGCGCGTGCCCGCGCTCGCCTCGGTGTTGTCGTCGCGCGTCATTCCGGGCCATGGGGGTGAGACCGAGTACGTCTCCACCCGGCTCGCCTTCGAGCGGCTCGATCCGGCGTTGCGACGCCGGCTGGAAGATTGCTTCGCCTGGCACGAGTACGCCTATTCGCGCGGCAAGATCGCGCCCGAACTGGCCGGCCCGGCCGAGCGCGCGGCGCTGCCGCCGCAATGCTGGCGTCTGGTCTGGCGGAACCCGGTCAACGGCCGCAAGGCGCTGTATCTGGCCTCGCACGCGTACGCGATCGAGGGCATGGCGCCGGAGGCGGGGCGGGAGCTGATCGCCGGGCTGACCGAAGCGGCGACCGCCCAGGAGGCTCGCTACGCGCACGCGTGGCGCGAGGGCGACGTGGTGATGTGGGACAACCGCGCGATCATGCATCGCGGGCGGCCATGGCCGGCGCGGGAGCCGCGCTTCATGGTGCGGACCACGATTTCCGCGACAGCCGCCGACGGGCTGGAGGCCATGCGGTTGTCGTAGCCGGGTGGCATACTCGAATGTATGTTCGATTCGAGGGTGCCGTCGGCGGAGTCGATCGCCGCGTTGGATGAGCACTTCGAGCGGCGCTAT